>NZ_JBEXRZ010000235.1:0-11111 GCF_040613325.1 Streptomyces sp. NPDC006283
GGTCCGGGGCGCCGTCCAACAGCTACGGGGCTACTCCCCGTCCTGTGACTCCTCCGACTCCTCGATGTCCGAAGGGGCGTCCGTCGGCGTCGCCGCGCCCTCCTCGGCCTCCAGCAGCCGCGCCAGCTGCCGGCCGACGATCCGCTTGAACTTCCGCTGCTGAGGCCGCGTACGGTCCAGGACCGCCACCTCCAGGCGGTCCGCAGGGATCTCCCGGTCGCTGCCGTTGGCCTGGCTGGAAAGGGCCTGCACGGCGAGCTTCAAAGCCTCCGCCAGCGACATGCCGTCACGGTGCCGCTGATCCAGGAACCCGCTGATCTGCTCAGCGTTGCCGCCCACCGCGACCGAGCCGTGCTCGTCGACGATCGAACCGTCGTGCGGCAGCCGGTAGATCTGGTCGCCCTCCGGCGCTGCGCCCACCTCGGCGACGACCAACTCCACCTCGTACGGCTTCTCACCGGCGCTCGAGAAGATCGTGCCCAGCGTCTGCGCGTAGACGTTCGCCAGGCCACGGGCCGTCACATCGTCGCGGTCGTAGGTATAGCCCCGCAGATCCGCGTAACGCACGCCGCCGATCCGAAGATTCTCGTACTCGTTGTACTTGCCGGCCGCGGCGAAGCCGATGCGGTCGTAGATCTCGCTGAACTTGTGCAACGCACGGGACGGGTTCTCGCCGACGAAAACAATGCCGTCGGCGTACTGCAGCACGACCAGGCTGCGGCCACGGGCGATGCCCTTGCGGGCGTATTCCGCCCGGTCGGCCATGGCTTGCTGGGGTGAGACATAGAACGGCGTCGACACCGGCTATCCGTCCCTTTCTGTCAGAGGCGAGTACATCGGGGCGTCACAGCAGCGCGGCGCGCGGGCCGTCGGGCCGGCTGAGGCGGCCCTCGAGGATCGCACGCGCGATCTCGGAGGTCTCGGCCTCGGTGAGCCGGCGGAAGCCCTCGTCCGTGATCACGGTCACGATCGGATAGATCCGCCGGGCCACGTCCGGACCGCCCGTCGCCGAGTCGTCGTCCGCCGCGTCGTACAGCGCCTGGATCACCAGCGTGGTGGCCTGCTGCTCGGTCAGGTCCTCGTGGTAGAGCTTCTTCATCGCCCCGCGCGCGAAGATCGAACCCGAGCCGGTCGCCGCATAGCCGAGCTCCTCGGAACGACCGCCCGTCACGTCGTACGAGAAGATGCGGCCCTTCTCGCGGTCGAGGTCGTATCCGGCGAAGAGCGGGACGACGGCGAGACCCTGCATGGCCATGCCGAGATTGCTGCGGATCATCGTGGACAGGCGGTTGGCCTTGCCCTCGAGGGAGAGCTGAACGCCCTCGACCTTCTCGAAGTGCTCCAGCTCGAGCTGGAACAGCTTGACCATCTCCACCGCGAGACCGGCGGTGCCCGCGATGCCGACCGCCGAGTACTCGTCGGCCGGAAAGACCTTCTCGATGTCGCGCTGGGCGATCATGTTCCCCATCGTGGCCCGCCGGTCACCGGCGAGCACCACGCCACCGGGGAACGTCGTGGCCACGATGGTCGTCCCGTGCGGCGCCTCGATGGCCCCCTGCAGAGGCGGCAGGACCCGCTTGCCCGGCAGCAGGTCCGGCGAGTGCTCGCCGAGGAAGTCCATGAACGAGGACGAGCCGGGCGTCAGGAAGGCTGCCGGCAGACGCCCGGTGCTACGAGGGTTGGCTTCCACGCGTTTCCTTCCGGATAGGCGGCGGCCCGCCTCTTCGCACGCGGGCCGATCTTTCTGTGCACGGACCTTACCCGCGCCGTCGCCGGTCATCCGCCCCGGTGCCGCCGGCTTTCACCGACGGCACCGGGAGGGACAACCAGGGCTACTCTCCGCCCTTTTGAACGAACGAGCGCACGAAGTCCTCGGCATTCTCCTCGAGGACGTCGTCGATCTCGTCCAGTACGGAGTCGACGTCGTCCGAGAGCTTTTCCTGACGCTCCTTGAGGTCCTCCGCAGCCTGCGCGTCCTGCGCCTGCTCCTCGACCTCCTCGGTGGAGCGCGTCGCCTTCTGCTGTCCGCCGCCGGTGTCCTTGGTCGCCATACACCTCACCCCGCTCGGTTCGACGTTCTTGATCAGACCCTACTCGGGGGGTCCGACATCGGCCCCCGACTTTCCAGATACGCCCGGGGCCCACCTCCATGATTCCCGGACAGAGGTCGTTTCAGCCCCCGGAGAGCACCCGGACCAGGTCTTCCGCATTGCGGCAGCGGTCCAGCAGCTCCTTGACGTGGTTGCGGGTGCCCCGCAGGGGCTCCAGCGTCGGCACCCGTTGCAGAGAGTCACGGCCGGGCAGATCGAAGATGACCGAGTCCCAGGATGCCGCGGCCACGTCGTCCGCGTACTGCTCGAGGCAGCGGCCGCGGAAGTACGCCCTGGTGTCCTCCGGGGGCTTGGTCTCGGCCCGTTCCACCGCGGTCTCGTCCAGCAGGCGCTTCATCCTGCCGCGGGCCGCCAGGCGGTTGTACAGGCCCTTGTCGGGGCGCACGTCCGCGTACTGCAGGTCGACCAGGTGCAGGCGGGGAGCGTCCCAGTCCAGGGAGTCGCGCCGGCGGTAGCCCTCCATGAGCTCCCGCTTGGCGACCCAGTCGAGTTCGCCGGAGAGGCTCATCGGGTCGTTCTCGAGCCGGTTGAGCGTGTCCTCCCAGCGGATCAGGACGTCCTTGGTCTGCTCGTCGGCGTCCGCCCCGAAACGCTCCTCGACGTACTTCCGCGCCAGCTCGAAGTACTCCATCTGCAGTTGTACGGCGGTGAGTGTCCGGCCGCTGCGCAGCGTGACGAGACGCTTGAGGCCCGGGTCGTGCGAGACCTCGTGCAGGGTGCGTACGGGCTGCTCGACGGCCAGGTCGACCGCGATGAACCCGTCCTCGATCATCGACAGCACCAGGGCGGTGGTGCCGAGCTTGAGGTACGTCGAGATCTCGGAGAGGTTCGCGTCGCCGATGATCACATGGAGGCGACGGTACTTCTCGGCGTCCGAGTGGGGCTCGTCGCGGGTGTTGATGATCGGGCGCTTGAGGGTGGTCTCGAGGCCGACCTCGACCTCGAAGTAATCGGCTCGCTGGCTGAGCTGGAACCCGTGCTCGTGGCCGTCCTGGCCGATTCCGACCCGTCCCGCGCCGGTGACGACCTGCCGGGACACGAAGAACGGCGTCAGATGGCGCACGATGTCCGAGAACGGGGTCTCCCGCTTCATCAGGTAGTTCTCGTGGGTCCCGTAGGACGCGCCCTTGTTGTCGGTGTTGTTCTTGTACAGGTGGATCGGCTGCGCGCCCGGGAGCTGGGCCGCCCGCTCGGCGGCCTCGGCCATGATCCGCTCGCCGGCCTTGTCCCACAGGACGGCGTCCCGCGGATTGGTCACCTCGGGCGAGCTGTACTCGGGGTGGGCGTGGTCGACGTAGAGACGTGCACCGTTGGTGAGGATGACATTGGCCAGGCCGATGTCCTCGTCTGTGAGCTGGCTGGAGTCGGCGGCCTCGCGAGCGAGGTCGAAGCCGCGGGCGTCCCGCAGCGGATTCTCCTCCTCGAAGTCCCAGCGGGCGCGGCGCGCCCGGTGCATCGCCGCCGCGTAGGCGTTGACGATCTGGGACGAGGTGAGCATGGCATTGGCGTTCGGGTGGCCGGGGACGGAGATCCCGTACTCCGTCTCGATGCCCATTACTCGCCGTACGGTCATGCGGCCCTCCTTGCCCGGCGGCGTTCCCCGCCGGGAACGGCGCTCAAGTACCGCGGGTGCTCCGGTGCGCTTGCGGTGCCCGTCCCCGCACTGCGCGACCCGGCGGTACGAAAGAGCCTAGAACGCCGCTGCGTGGCTGGGGAGATCAATTTCGTCATTGCTGCGGTGTGGTCGGACCTGTCCGGAAAGCAACCGGCTGCGGATGCCTGTCCCCTCGCACGGGCGGGGGGACGGCCGACATCCGCAGCCGGTGTGCCTTTACAGGTACTGACCGGTGTTCGCCACCGTGTCGATGGAACGGCCGGTGTCCGCGCCCTGCTTTCCGGTGACGAGGGTGCGGATGAAGACGATCCGCTCGCCCTTCTTTCCGGAGATACGGGCCCAGTCGTCCGGGTTGGTGGTGTTGGGCAGGTCCTCGTTCTCCTTGAACTCGTCCACGCAGGCCTGGAGGAGGTGGGAGACCCGAAGGCCCTTCTGGTTGTGATCGAGGAAGGCCTTGATGGCCATCTTCTTGGCCCGGTCGACAATGTTCTGGATCATCGCGCCGGAGTTGAAGTCCTTGAAGTACAGGACTTCCTTGTCGCCGTTGGCGTACGTGACCTCGAGGAAGCGGTTCTCCTCGGACTCCGCGTACATCTGTTCCACGACCGACTGGATCATCGCCTGGACCGCGGCCGCCTTCGACCCGCTGTGCTCACCGAGGTCGTCGGAGTGCAGCGGGAGGGAGGCGGTCAGGTACTTCGCGAAGATGTCCTTGGCTGCCTCCGCGTCCGGACGCTCGATCTTGATCTTGACGTCGAGCCGGCCGGGCCGCAGGATCGCGGGGTCGATCATGTCCTCGCGGTTGGAGGCGCCGATGACGATCACGTTCTCCAGGCCCTCCACACCGTCGATCTCGGCGAGGAGCTGCGGGACGATGGTGTTCTCCACGTCCGAGCTCACACCGGACCCACGGGTGCGGAAGAGGGACTCCATCTCGTCGAAGAAGACGATGACGGGGGTGCCCTCACTGGCCTTCTCACGAGCACGCTGGAAGACCAGGCGGATGTGCCGCTCGGTCTCGCCGACGTACTTGTTGAGGAGCTCGGGGCCCTTGATGTTGAGGAAGTAGCTCTTCCCCGCGGGCTGGCCGGTCACCTCGGCGACCTTCTTGGCAAGGGAGTTGGCGACCGCCTTGGCGATCAGCGTCTTGCCGCATCCGGGCGGACCGTAGAGCAGGATGCCCTTCGGCGGCCGCAGTTCGTGCTCCTTGAAGAGGTCGGGGTAGAGGTACGGCAGCTCGACCGCGTCGCGGATCATCTCGATCTGGCCGCCGAGTCCACCGATCTTGTCGTAGTCGACGTCCGGGACCTCTTCGAGGACGAGCTCCTCGACCTCGCTCTTCGGGATGACCTCGTAGACATACCCGGAGCGGGGCTCGAGCAGCAGGGCGTCGCCGGGGCGGATGGTCACTTCCAGCAGCGGCTCCGCGAGCCGCACCACCCGCTCCTCGTCGGTGTGACCGAGCACCAGGGCGCGCTCGCCGTCCTCGAGGATCTCCTTGAGGGTGACGATCTCCCCGGCGCGCTCGAACTCCATGGCCTCGACCACGTTGAGCGCTTCGTTGAGCATGACTTCCTGGCCGCGCCGGAGCTCTTCCGGGTCGACGCTGGGGCTGACGTTCACCCGGAGCTTGCGGCCCCCGGTGAAGATGTCACAGGTGCCGTCCTCGTTGGCCTGCAGGAAGACACCGAAGCCGGCCGGCGGCTGCGCGAGCCGGTCGACCTCCTCCTTGAGGGCCACGATCTGGTCGCGGGCCTCACGGAGTGTGTTGGCGAGTCGCTCGTTCTGTGCGGACACGCCGGCCAGGTTGGTCTGCAGCTCGACGATCCGCTCTTCGAGAATCCTCGTGTGTCGCGGAGAGTCGGCGAGCTTGCGGCGCAGGACGGCGATTTCCTGCTCGAGATAGGCAACCTGGCCGGCTGGGTCTTCAGACCCCCGCCCCGGCCGGATGCCGCGGTTGATGTCGTCGTCGTGGGCTGCCACGGTCCTCACCTCCTCCAAGGGGAGCTGGACGCTTCCTGACCCTACCTGTGTGGGTGGTGATTGAAACCCCTAGATCACAAAGACGGAAGGGGTGTGTCCGATCTTCACCCTTGCGCTCTTACCTCTGCGAGGGGAATACCCACGGGATACCCACCCCGCAACATCGGAAAGCGGGCGGTTGTATCGTCGAAGCGTTCAACACCCGTCAGGGGTGGCACGACTTGCTTCACAGAGCTACACCCGACGAAGGAAACGGCAGGAGATATGACCGTGCAGCACGAGGTTCCCACCGAAGGCGCCGCCGAGGCGCTCGAGGTCTGGATCGACCAGGACCTCTGCACAGGGGACGGAATCTGCGCGCAGTACGCTCCCGAGGTCTTCGAGCTGGACATCGACGGTCTGGCGTATGTGAAATCGGCCGACGACGAACTGCTGCAGGACGCGGGGGCGACGACGCCCGTCCCGTTGCCGCTGCTCAACGACGTGGTCGATTCCGCCAAGGAGTGCCCGGGCGACTGCATTCACGTACGTCGGGTTTCGGACAGGGTCGAGGTCTACGGTCCCGACGCGGAGTGACGGATCACATACCGCGCGCTTCGGCGGCGGTGCTGCGGACGAACTTCCCGCCCTGCCACTGCCACTTGATCTCTTCGCGCTCGTCGGGACAGCAGCTGGGCACCGCGGGCGACGAGTAGCCGAGCAGCGTCGCGACGACCGCCCCGTCCCGTACGGCGAGGGCGCCCACGCTCTGCTTCAGCGCGGGTTCCACGAGGGTGGCGACCACCCTCGCGTCGCTGTCGGGGCCCGCGGCCAGCACGTAGAGCCCGCTGGGCGGCGTGCCGGATCCCGCGTCGCAGCGGGCCGCGACCACGGTCTCCGGGCGGCCGTCGCCGTCGAGGTCGCCCGAGGCCTTGTTGGTGACCACGCTGCCGAGGGTGCCGCACTCGATGGGCAGCTCCACCGCCGCGGGGTCCGGTGCGGGTGCCGGAGCCGCGGCCGTCCTGGTACCGGGGCCGCCCGACTGGGAGGCGGTGGCCGCTTCTGGTTGCAGTATTCCCGCACCCGCCATGACCGCGGCCATCGCCGCCGCCGTGGCCAGCCAGTGCACCGGGCGGGCGTGAGTGTGCGCGAGGTCCGGGACGGCGGCGGAGTTCTGCACGCGAAGGGTCTCCTGAGGGGGCTGTACCGGTGGGGGTGGCCAGCATCGTGCCATACGTCACACCCGACCGGAACAGCGGGGTCCGTAAGGCTCCGGTAAAGACCCACGGTCGGTGCCGGCATCGCAGCTCAACATGAGGACACCGCCGCCGAGTTCCGTGCGGGGCACGGGAACTCGGCGGCGGCGTCGGAGCGTTGTCAGGGCGGGCGCGGCTCAGCCCTTGTTGGGGCCCTCGTAGTCCTCGCCGTAGGCACCCTTCGCGGGCCGGCGGCGGCGCATGGGGGGCTCCACCCCGTCGGCGAGACGGCGGGCGGTGACCAGGAAGCCGGTGTGGCCGATCATCCGGTGGTCCGGGCGCACGGCCAGGCCCTCGACGTGCCAGTTGCGGATCATCGACTCCCACGGCTGCGGCTCGGCGAAGCAGCCGATCTCGCGGATCGACTCGACGGTCCGCGCGAGCTGGGTGGTCGTGGCGACGTAGCAGCACAGGATGCCGCCGGGGACGAGCGCCTTGGAGACGGCCTCGAGGCACTCCCAGGGCGCCAGCATGTCGAGGATGACCCGGTCGACGTCGGCGTCGGTCAAATTGTCCTGGAGGTCGCCGACGGTGAGCTGCCAGGCAGGGTGGGGGCCACCGAAGTAGCGCTCCACGTTCGCTTGCGCGATCTCGGCGAAGTCCGCGCGGCGCTCGTAGGAGTGCAGCATTCCGTGGTCGCCGATGGCGCGCAGGAGGAAGCTGCTGAGCGAGCCCGAGCCCACCCCCGCCTCCACGACGCGCGCGCCGGGGAAGATGTCGGCGAAGGCCAGGATCTGCCCCGCGTCCTTGGGGTAGACCACGGCGGCGCCGCGGGGCATGGACAGGACGTAGTCGGGGAGCAGGGGGCGCAGCGCGAGGTAGGCGACGTTTCCCGTGGTTCGGACAACACTGCCCTCGGGAGCGCCGATCAGCTCGTCGTGCGGGAAGGAACCCTTGTGGGTGTGGAAGTTCTTCCCGGCCTCGAGCGTGAACGTGTAGTGGCGTCCCTTGGGGTCGGTGAGCTGGACCTGGTCCCCGACCTTGAAGGGCCCGCGACGGCGGGCGGCACCGGTCGGTTCGGACATACGACCAGTGTATGGGCTTCAGGAACCGGGCCGTGCCATGGCTGCGACGAAGGCCCGCTCGACGTCCGCGGCGGACAGGACGCCGTAGATCTCGCCGGTCTCCTCCACCACCAGGTACTCGGTGGCCGGAGCGGCCCGCAGCGCGTCCAGGAGGGCTTCGCCCGCGAGTTCGGCGGGCACCTTCATGCCTTCCTCGAGGTCCTGCGCGAGGGTGCTGACGGCGACCCAGGGACGGCGGTGCTGCGGGACGCCGACGATGGCCGCTTCGCGGACCAGCGCGGTCGGCTCCCCGCGGCCGTCGACGACGACGAGGGCGCGGGCTCCGGCCTCGTTGGCGCGGCGCAGGGCCTCGGACAGGGGGGTGGTGGCCTCCACGGGAACGGCACGCCGGGTCAGTGCCCTGGCGGCCAGCTCCGGCAGGTGCTCGCGCAGCCGGGCCATGCGCAGGCTGTTGCCGGCTCCGGTCCAGATGATGGCGGCGAGGATGGCGGCCAGCAGGGCGTCGGTGACGGTCTCCACGCCGCCGATGTCCTCGGTGGAGTTGCCGAGGGCGCCGGTGTGGGTGAGCAGCGGGAGGCCGATGAGGACGGCGACGGCGAGCGCCCGCCCGACCCAGGCGGCGGCGACCGTGCCCGCCATGGGCCTGCCGGTGATCTTCCAGACGACGGCGCGGAGCATCCGGCCGCCGTCGAGGGGAAGTCCGGGCAGCAGGTTGAAGATCGCCACGATCAGGTTGGAGATCATCAGGCCGGCGATGAGGACGCCGGGCACGGTGCCGGGCTCGACGGCGTACAGGCCGAGGTAGAACAGCCCGGCCAGGGCGAGGGAGAAGAGCGGTCCGACGAAGGCGAGCCAGAATTCGCGTCCGGGGGTCTCCGTCTCCTTCTCGATCTCCGAGACGCCGCCGAAGAACTGGAGCTGGATGCGGCGGACGGGGAGTTTGAAGCGGAGCGCGACAACGGTGTGGGCCAGTTCGTGGACGAGCACGGAGGCGTAGAAGGCGACGGCGAAGAACAGGGAGACGAGGTAGCGCGCACCGCCGAGCTCGGGCAGCACACGGTCGAGCTGTCCGCCGAAGACCCAGGTGATCAGGGCCGCGACGACGAACCAGCTGGGGGCGACGTAGACGGGCACGCCGAAGGGGCGGCCCATGAGGAGGCCGCCGCCGGGTTCGGCGGGACGCCGCGGTCTGCCGTTGCCGGAGTCCGCTTTGTCCACCCCGGACCGCGCGCGTTCGCGCTCATCCCTCGTGTCGTCCTCGTTCACGGGTTCCCTTCGTTGCGAATGCGTCGCTTGCTCGAAATCATGCAGTGCTGAGGGTCTGTCGTCGATGGTATGCCGCTCGCTGTCAGTGGCGGGCCGTAGGGTCTGAGTCATGAGTACGAGTCAGCAGCCCGAGGGCACGGATACCGCCGCGCCGGACACGCCCGCAATGTCCGCGGCCGCCGTTGTGCCCGCCCCGGCGGTGGAGGCTGTGGCCGCCGGTACCCCCCGCGCCGAGAGCGGGGCGGGGCAGGCTGCCGGTGACGGCGCGGCGGAGCCGCGGAGCGCGCGGCCCGCGTCGCTGTCGCCCTCGCGGGCCGGCGACTTCATGCAGTGTCCGCTGCTCTACCGGTTCCGGGTGATCGACAGGCTGCCCGAGAAGCCCAGCGAGGCCGCGACACGGGGCACGCTGGTGCATGCCGTGCTCGAGCGGCTCTTCGACGATCCGGCGGCCGAGCGGACGGTGCCGCGGGCGAAGGCGATGATTCCCGGCCAGTGGAGCCGCCTGCTGGAGTCCAGGCCGGAGCTGGGCGAGCTGTTCGCGGAGGACTCGGGGGGCGAGCGGCTGTCGCGCTGGCTGGGCGAGGCGGAGCAGCTGGTGGAGCGCTGGTTCACACTGGAGGACCCGACGCGGCTGGAGCCGGCCGAGCGGGAGATGTTCGTGGAGACGGAGCTGGAGTCGGGGCTGCGGCTGCGCGGAGTGATCGACCGGGTGGACATCGCGCCGACCGGTGACGTGCGGATCGTCGACTACAAGACGGGCAAGGCCCCGCGCCCCGAGTACAGCGAGGGCGCGCTGTTCCAGATGAAGTTCTACGCGCTGGTGATCTGGCGCCTGAAGCACGTCGTGCCGCGCAGGCTGCAGCTGGTGTATCTGGGCAGCGGTGACGTGTTGACGTACGACCCGGTGCCGGCGGACCTGGAGCGCATGGAGCGCAAACTGCTGGCGCTGTGGGAGGCGATCCGGCACGCCACCGAGACGGGTGACTGGCGGCCTCGGCCGACGAAGCTGTGCGGCTGGTGCGACCACCAGTCGGTGTGTCCTGAATTCGGCGGCACTCCCCCGGTTTATCCGCTGAGCGTTTCCCCGCCCGCGTCGGCAGAGGATGGTCAGGGCAGAATGGGCCCGGTCTAAAGAAGGAGTACCCGTGGCTATCCGCGTCCTACTGGTCGACGACCAACCGCTGCTGCGTACCGGTTTCCGGATGATCCTCGAGGCCGAGCAGGACATCGCGGTGGTCGGCGAGGCCGGGGACGGCCTCCAGGCACTCGACCAGGTGCGGGCGTTGCAGCCCGACGTCGTGCTGATGGACATCCGGATGCCCCGGATGGACGGCGTCGAGGCGACCCGGCAGATCACCGGCCCGGGGCGGGACGGTCCGGCGAAGGTCCTGGTCCTGACGACCTTCGACCTCGACGAGTACGTGGTGGAGGCGCTGCGTGCCGGCGCGAGCGGTTTCCTTCTGAAGGACGCTCCGGCGAACGAACTGGTGCAGGCGATCCGGGTGGTGGCGGCCGGCGAGGCGATGCTCGCCCCGAGCATCACGCGCAGGCTCCTCGACAAGTACGCGGACCATCTGCCGTCGGGCGAGGAGCCGCTCCCCGACACGCTGAACACGTTGACCGACCGCGAGGTGGAAGTGCTCAAGCTGGTCGCGCGCGGTCTGTCCAACGCGGAGATCGCGGCGGACCTCTTCGTCAGCGAGACCACGGTCAAGACGCACGTCGGCCATGTGCTGACGAAGCTGAGTCTGCGCGACCGCGTGCAGGCCGCGGTGTACGCGTACGAGAGCGGCCTGGTGCGTCCCGGCGCGCAGTAGCGGCCTGGGCCATGGACAAGGCCGGTGCCCGGCAGCTTCGTACGTCACGAGTCCTCCCC
>NZ_JBEXRZ010000236.1:0-11053 GCF_040613325.1 Streptomyces sp. NPDC006283
TCGACCGAGCCTCGCGCGCGAGCATCTGGTCGACGGTGTTGTTCAGCGCGACGCGGTCCGCGACGGCGGCCTTGCGGAGCAGGTACTCGCGGTTGTCGTGCCATTCGGTGGTGTCCATCAGGTGCTCGAGGGCGGCCAGCTCGTCCTCGATGGGCGGAGCATGGCGGTAGGCGTCCAGGGGCATCGGAGCGTCGTAGACCTCGGCGGGAAGGGGAACGTACGGCGTGTTCACCGGGACGGCTCCTCGTTCGGGGCAGTGGTCATGACGGTACGGGAGGGCGCTGACATCCGTGGCGGCGTGCAGTGCGCCCGTATACATGAGGACAGCTCGGCCGTGCGCCACAGCTGCTCGACGCCTGCTGGCGGTCATGAGGCGGTGGCCCTGCTGCCGTCGCGGGTCAGGCATGCAGGTGCCGACGGGCCACCGACGTGCCGAGGAGAAGTGCGGCGGGGGTGGGGACTGTAAAACGTTCGGTGTAACTCCCGATCATGGAAGATGCATCGATGACCAGCAACAACATGACCGAGGTCGAGACTGTCGAGCCGTCTGAGACAGCGCCGGCGAAGTCTGTGGACGACAGGCTGATCGACGAACTCGTGCGCCGAGCTCAGGCCGAGGACCCGCAGCTGACCGGCGAGGGGTGGACTGCTCCAGCAACTCACCAAGTGGCTCCTGGAGTCGGCCGTCGAGGGTGAGATCACCGACCACCTCGGCTTGATAAGCACAATCCCGCCGGGAGGAACGGCGGCGATTCACGCAACGGCACCCGGGTCGTGACCATGTTGACCGATGTCGGCCGGTGGAGATGACCGTGCACCGCGACGGCGGGGGCACGTTCGAGCCGAGGATCGTCAGGAAGCGGCAGAAGCGTCTGTCCGGCGTGGACGAGATGGTGATCTCGCTCGCGGCGAAGGGCGTGACGACCGGCGAGGTCCAGGCCCACCTGGCCGAAGTCTACGGCTCCGGTGTGCCCCGCCAGACGTTCTCCACGATCACCGACAAGGTCCTGCAGCGGAACTCCTTCCGCTATGCCGCCCGCTAGGACTGGAACAAGATCGCGAAGGTCCTCAAGCCGATCTACACCGCGGCGACCGAGGAGGCCGCCCTGGAGCGGTTCGCCGAGTTCACCGACGCGTGGGGCCGGAAGTATTCGGCGATCGTGCGGTTCTGGGAGAACGCATGGGAGGAGTTCACCCCGTTCCTCCGCTTCGATACCGAGATCCGCCGCTCGTCTACACCGCCAACGCGATCTAATCCGTCAACGCCAGGATCCGCCGGGCAGCCAAGGCCCGCGGTCACTTCCCCAAACGAGCAGGCTGCCCTGAAGTGCGTCTACATGGCGATCATGTCGCCCGACCCCGCCGGAAAGGGCCAGGCCCGCTGGACCATGCGCTGGAAAACCGCCCCCTGAACGCCTTCGACATCACCTTCGACGGCCGGCTCTCCGCAGCCCGTCAGTAACTCCAACAACTCGAGTTGCACCGTTCGTTGGACAGACCCGCGCCCGAAGGCGGCCTGTCCTGCCGGGGCACCGAAATCCTCCCGCCCCGGCCCAGGATGGCCATCCGGTGGCAAGAACACCCGGCCCACTCCACCCTATGACGTGCACACAGTCGGCAAACCGGGCCCCGCAAAACGACGGACGAACAAGTCAACAACCCCGCGTCCACGCCGCACAGGTTAAAGATCAGCTAGGCTACCGGATGAAACGGGGGAGCCATTTCGCCTTGTAGCCGGGGTGCCAGGCGTACTCGGCGGCCAGTTGTCGTACCGCGAAGCCGAGTCCGACGGCACGGCCGGAGGCGAAGTCGTTGTCCGGCCGGTCAGAGTCCCGGTCCGCAACCTGCACGTACTCGCCGAGCAGGACGCGACTGGTCTCGATGCGGGCCAGCGTACGAGCCGGATCCTGGAGCGCGATGTGCCGGTCGTAGCCAGCTCCTCTCACCGTGAACGCTATAGCGGACGTCCTGTCGTGGACCTCTCCTGGAAGATCCGCCGGACACCTCCAGCTCGCGCCGCCAGCGTCCCACGCGACCTGCTCCTCCTCGGTAAGCCGCGCATCTATGAAGGACACCATGTCTGCGTCGACCATGCGACGGCGCTTCCTCTCGTGACGGGTTATGCGGGGCCTGGGCAGTCATGCCGGGGGACCCGAGCCTCGTAGTCCGGCCCGCAGCCGCTCCCCGCCGCCGACGCCCGCCAAGAAAGGGTCAGGGCAGCGGAGGGGCCTCCATCTGGCGGACAGGGCGGACTGCCGAGCCTCGTGAGACGACGCGCTCGAGGGGCCGACACAGGAAAAAGAATCAGCGTCAGCGGCACCGGCCCTCTGCTTACCTGACCATCGCTCTCTTCGTCTGCGGACCTGGCGGCAGGCGGCTCGGCCCTTCCTCATCGGTCTCCACGCTCATTCTACGCCGACCTGCGAGCGCGGCTCGGTGAATCTCGTGGCAGCGGATCTTGGCGCGGCCAAGTACTCCAGCAGGAGCGGCGGTGGAAACGCCAGGGCAGGCACTGCGTGCGGGAGCAGGGCACGAAGTGCCCCGGCAAGTTCCGTTCCGGGATGCATTGGTTCCCCTGGATGCGGTCTTCGAGTACGCCCGGGACGTGGAAGCCTCCTGAACACCTCCGAGACCGTACCCCGCCCAAGGCCCAAGGGATTGGAACGGCTGTACGTCCGTCAGGTCGGCATACAGAGGCTCTCGTTGAGCTTGCCCGGGTCCCTGGAAGAACCTTCCCGGCTGGGCTTGTCACCCCAGCCCCAGCCTGGACTTGGCGGGCTGCCAGGTCTTGTCCGATGTCGTCAGGTAGTTGAGGCTGGCCCGTCCAGCCCCGCTTAGCCGTCACCGGGATGCGATGCTGGTCGTGTCGGCGGGCGACGGCGTCGAATTCCTTGATGCCGCTCGCACCGAACTTCCTGAACTCGATGTTCCTCTCCGGCATCCCTCCTGCTCCTCCCCGTGATCATGGCAGTTGTAGATGTCTGACCCTGACCTTGGCCTAGGTAACCCCGCGGCCTTCAGGGAAGGCACGGCGCCAGCCGCCGATGGCGGGCGGCCGGCGTCACCAAGACGCCCCGCATGACCCACCAGACGGATGTTCGCTTCACCTCGGCGGTGCGGGCGCGCAAGCGGGCCATGATGCCCCTGCGGTCCTGCGCGACCAGGCATTCGACCTCAAGTTCGCGGCGGGCCGCCAGCCCGCATTCCAGGCGCGGAGCACCGGCACAAAGGAAAAGACCGGTCAAAGATCCGGACAAGCCCACCCGGCCACCGATTAGGGTGGACAAATGACCGCCGCTGATCTTGATGCTTTGTGCGTTGACGTGAGCCGCACCCTGGAACGCGTCGGCTTCGACATAGCGCCCAGCAGCACGGGCACCGCCGGCGGACTGCGCATCCAGCCCGCCCGCGACGACGTCCTGGTCACCTGGCACCCGGATGCCGAACTCCACGCCGCCACCCGGCACCTTCACAGCAAGGACCCCGGCGCCGACGACGACCGCGGCATCCGCAAAGCCCTCACCACCGCCCTGGTCCTCACCCTCACCCAGGCCGGATTCACAGCCGCCGCCGACGATGACAGCGGAGCTATCCGCGTCCCCGCCGCAGCCTAACGCTGGAGACGGAGGCATCCACTCAGCTGCCCGCCCCCACTCGGCCACCGGCGGCCCCCTCAAGTACCCCGCCCACCGTCCTGGCTCTGTTGCACCCGCACATGGGATCGCCCGCGTCAACGTGATGGCGGTCGGCTACTTCGCCCGTAGTGGCGATTTGAGCCGGACGTTTGAGTTTCCGCAGGTCGGCCCGCAGATTGTCGGGTGCAGAAACGATCAGGCTCTTGAACTGGTTGATCGCGGCGGTGGAGGCGAGGACGGCGCCGTGCCGGGTGACGAGGAGGACGCGCAGGGCCTCGCGCTCTCCTCGGAGCCTCGGCTGGATCAGGTGCCCGCTGGCCGAGGCTTCCTTGGCTGCCCGGATGGCGTCGATCATGTCGGTCTTGCGGCCGCGGCGGACGGCTGCCCGTTTGGGAGGCAGTACTTCGACAACCCGTTCGCCGGCCTGGTCAAGGAAGGAGACCAAACCGGCCCCGAAACTGCCGACTCCTTCGAAACCCAGCATCGGCGGCCGGGAACGTGCTGACGGGCGAAGTCCAGCAGGAGCCGGTAGCCCAGTGCGTTCGCGGGGGCATCGGTGGGGGCGGTAGCCGATGGGGCTCACGGCGGCTGCGGCAAGGGTGTCCCGGTGGGTATCGATGCCGATGACATGGTCACGCGGTTGTTCTCCTTCTAGAGCTGGGCGACCATGGTCGGCGCCGGCCTGGGTGGAGTCACCGCGTGGCACAACTGTGATGAGTCGTCGAAATGGCGGACAAGCTGCTGATCAAGCGGGGTGGGCCAGGCCGACGCCGACGTCCGGCAGACCTCTCGGGGGCACGGCGGGCTCTGACGGGCCGCCAATTGCCTTGCCGGTCATACCGGAACGTCAACGCCAGCCTGGCAGCAACCCAACCCGGGCGGCAGGATGACTATCACAATTGCCTTCTTGGTGGCCCGCAATGGGGCCCTCCGGAGTTGGCATGACTTTCTTCCCCTGTCGATCGCATGTCTTGGGGGGTGTCACCGGCTGCTCCGGAGGCATCGACAGACCGCTGATTACCGCCTCTGTGTGTCAAGCGCTGCAGCTCACCGCACTCGGACACGACTGGGCGGCAGGAGCGGGGCCAGGCGCTCACCGGGCTCGGTGCCGCTCTCGCGCCCGGAGAGGGCCGCGCGCAGCCGTCTCCGGGCGGAGTTGGTGTCCACCCGGCCACCTGACCCCTGACGATCCGCGTAACCGATCGTCGTGCGGCGCGTTGAGATGATCGACGCGTGCACAGCTCCGCCTGCCTGGCCGGACGCACGCCGGGGCCCTGACCCGCGTCATGGTCAGGGCCCCGCTTCAATTCTTCTTATCAAGCGGTCCACTGATGGGTTCTCCGCCCGCAGCCGGGCAAGTTCCTCCCGCTCGGACTCGTCCAACGGCCCCGCACCCCGCGGCACCACGACCTCAGCCGCAACAACACTGGCGGATCTTCCGCCACGCACGCTGCAGCCCCAACCAGCTCACAGCAATCACTCGAGCCGTCCTCGCGGCTGGACAGGGAACGCTGACCCCGGCCTGCGCCGGAGGGGACGGTGATGTGCGGGCCTGCCGGTGTAGGCGGTATCGGCCAGGGCCGGGATGAGGATCTGCGCGCGAAGCGCGAGGAATTTCGGATTCGTTTGAAATTTGCCCGCTCGAATCCGCCAGTTCCAGCTCAACTGCCCTGCCCCGGTGCTTCACTGACGCTCTCTCAAGCGCCACGCTACCCGAGCAAGGGCCGCCCTCGTGATCAAGACCAGTGAGCAGAAACCCCTCCGCGAATAGGCCTCCTATTTTGCCGCATCCCCCGGTTCGAACAGATCAGCCGCCCATAACGCTTACTTCGGTACCAAAAGAACGTCCTTGAAAATTGGATATCCTATCAGGCGCCGAACCGTAAGGTCTTCAGCGATTCACTGATTTCCAAGTGCCAAGAGGCGTCCGTGACTTGCGGCTTCATCGGCTTCAAGGAGGCAGGGGGGCGACTTTCCGCCTTTGTGGACCGGAACTTCCGCAAGTGTCCCTGGACGATCACGTAAGCGTCGCGGGCATCGGTCTTACCCTCACCACGGTAGCCGTCGGATGCCCGGTTGACCAGGCGGCCGGAGATGTAGAGGACCTCCTGTCCGTGGCTGACCAGCAGGGCCAGCAGCAGCGCGGGTTCGCCACCGGTCATGTCGATGGCCCAGATGACCTGACGGCCGTCGGCCAGGTCAAGAACGTCACCGATCAGTTTCAGCAGCTCGGGCTCGTCGTTGGCGACCCGCCGCGACAGCAGTGTCTTGCTGTCCGGCGTCGCGTCCATCTCAAGGCCGTGATGATGGCCCTCGCCACTGTCGATGCCCACCCATATCCGGCTCACGCGCTCCTGCCATGCGTGTTCGTACGGCTCGTACCACGGACGACTCGCCGGCATTGCGCTACTCAGCGATGTGTTCGCACTTCCTAATCGGCGGCCGAGTAGCCGTGGAGTGCCGGGCGGCGAAGCGAGGGCAGCCACCGTCGGCAGCAGCCTTAGCCACACCCAACACCCCTGGGTGTCCTCACCCTGCGAATGGGAGGACCAACCCGATCAAGAAGGTAGAGCAGCCTGACCACCCACCAATGGTGTCCGTCAAAGCGGAACAAGCTCAATCCAGAGATTGATACGTCTCCGCACCGCCCGCCATCCACCCGCTTCGAGCCCCTTCCTTTTGCTCTCCCATCGCGTGTTCCTCGCGAGAAGAGCCAGCTCTGGCCGTGATAGCCGCCGGATCACGCCGGATGCCCCGTTAGGGTTATTGGTCTCCCACCGCAAACTGGAGGTTCCTCCTGTGACCGCCTTATGGTCGTCCGCACTGATGGACGCTGATCCCTCTTCCGGTCCTGTCACGCTCGACGAGGCCGCCAGGCGCGCCGAGAGCGCGGCCGGCTGGGTCGAGAAGAACTGGTCCACCTGGCTGAACACCGGATTACGCATCACGCTGATCCTGATCGTCGCGCTGGTGCTGCGGATGCTGGTGCGCCGGGCGCTGACGAAGCTGATCGCGCGGATGAACCGCTCAGCGCAGGCCGTGGAAGGTACGGCGCTGGGCGGTCTGCTGGTCAACGCCGAGCGGCGCCGGCAACGCTCCGAGGCTATAGGTTCAGTCCTGCGTTCGATCGCGTCGTTCTTGATCCTCGGCACCGCGGGTCTGATGATCCTCGGCGCGTTCCAGATCGATCTGGCTCCGCTCCTCGCCTCCGCGGGTGTGGCCGGTGTCGCGATCGGTTTCGGCGCGCGCAATCTCGTCACGGACTTCCTCTCCGGCGTCTTCATGATCATGGAAGACCAGTACGGGGTCGGGGACTCGATCGACGCGGGCGTCGCGTCGGGCGAGGTGACCGAGGTGGGGCTGCGGGTCACGAAGCTGCGCGGCGATGACGGCGAGATCTGGTACGTCCGCAACGGCGAGATCAAGCGGATCGGGAACCTGAGCCAGGGCTGGGCGACGGCCGTCGTCGACGTCACGGTCCGCTCCTCCGAGGACCTGGACCACGTCAAGTCCGTCATCGGCGAGGTCGCGGACGATCTAGCGAAGGCCGAGCCGTGGAACGAACAGCTGTGGGGCCCGCTCGAGACGCTCGGTCTCACCGAGGTGCTGCTCGATTCGATGACGTTCCGGGTCTCGGCCAAGACGATGCCGGGCAAGTCGCTGGGCATCGAACGCGAGGTGCGCTGGCGGGTCAAGCGCGCGTTCGACGAGGGGGGCATCCGCATCGTCGGCGGTCTGCAGCAGCAAGCAGAGGAGGCCGCGCCGGACCCAACGGCGGGCATGGCGGCCCCGTCGGCGTTCTCCTCCTCGGTCTCGCCGCAGTCGATGGCGGCGTCGCCGATACCGCCGCCGGCGAACCTCTCCAAGTAGGAGTCAAGAGGCCCCGCACAACGCCCCTTCGGTAACGCTTGGCGAATTCCAGCGGTCATCGCAACATGTGGTCAGTGTGAGGCGGTCATGAGGAGCGTATGCAGGCGCTCGGCTGGGGTCCCCAGCCGAGCGTTTTGCGTAATCGGCCGTTGAGCTCGGCGCGGCCACGGCGTCGAGGTGCTCGCGGGTGTTCACCGACAGGTCGGTGCTCTTGGGAAAATACTGCCGCAGCAGACCGTTCGTGTTCTCGTTCGAACCGCGCTGCCATGGGCTGGCCCGGGTCGCAGGTAGAACTGCTGTATCAGCTGCCGGGAGCGTACCGGGCCGATGCCGGGCAACGCCTCCGGGAGTATCTACTGGCCGCCGACACTCACGCGCCTGGAGCGCGACTCGATTATTGGTGTACTGGCGTCACGACCCTGTTCGCCGCGCTCAACACTTCCACCGGAGAGGTCATCGGGCAAATCCACCGACGGCACCGGGCCGTGGAGTTCAAGAAATTCTTCGTCCGGACCGACAAGGAGGTGCCGTCGACCTGGTGGCTGGCTTGGCACCTGGCCCGGCCCCCTCACGGGCCAGGTGCGTCCATTCGCCGCTCAGAGGGTCAGTACCACCCGGTGTAGCTGCTCGCGAGCCCAGCCCGGGCCGGTACCCTGCCATTGACCATAGCGGTGTGCGCACTGTGCCGCCCAGGGGCAATTAACTGCTCCTGAACGGAGTTGTTCCAGTTCTGCACCCACAGCCGGGTTCCTGGCGTGCCGCCGGAGACGCGCGCCCAGTTGGTGTGACAGTGCGGACTGTAGAGGAGTTCGACGTGTCCACGCGGCGTGGACAGCTCAGCTCCCGCCGGGGTGAAAGCGCCAGCTGTACAGGGGTATCCGTCGATGCTGCTCCTCGCGGCCGCCGGGTCTACGCCGTGACACGACCCCCCATCGCAGAAGATCGCCGCCTGGTCATGGACCGAAGGGGCTACTGCGAGGCCGAGCGACAGGGCACCGCCGGGCTGCGATGCTAAGGGCCGCCCGTCCAGCGCTGACCCAGCGGTTGGCTGGGTGGCGGAAGCCGTTCCCGTGAAGGACAGGACGAACAGTCCGAGTGCTGACGCCATGAGGATCTTCCTGCGCATATCGCGTCCCTTCCGTCGAGGACATGCCAAGTAGAGGTCTATCGGTAAGGGACTCAGAAAACAAACCAATCACCAGAAACGGCCGGAACTGCTCTCCATCGCCAGTAGAGGCCTTTCTCAGCTGCGATCGCGCGGTCGGCTTGTTCACTGTGGTGGTAATAGGGGGTGCGGAATGTGGCGCCGGCGCCCTGGTACGCGCGGTCTGCGAGGAGGAGGATCTGGCGGGTGAGGCAGGCCTGGGCGATGCCGTGGGCGCGGGCGGCGGTCAGATCATGTGTCCGCCCGGGCCTGGCTCGTGAGAACCAGAGCGGGGTGCCCGTCCGAGCGCGCGATGACCTGCACGTTCATGCCGTGCCTGCGGTGTTTCTGCGAGTAGTACGGCTCGTCGGCGTTGATGCGGTCGGTGGGGATAAAGGTGCCGCCGACGATGACGAAGTCGCCCCTCACCGAGCCCGGTCAGAGCCTCGTGCAGGCCGGAGGTCCAAGATGCCAGGACCGCAAGTGTCTCGTCGACGTAGCGCCAGGCGGTCGTCTCGGAGACACCGAAACCGACTCCGACCTAGACGAATGTCTCATCCTTGCGCAGATGCACGACGTCAGGAGGGCCTGCTTGAAGCAACCCCGCTTCCGCCACGGCGAACGCAGCCGCTGCCATCCGCGGCTTCCGTCCTCGCAGCGAGTCCGCACCGCTGTCGTGCGGAAAGCTCGTCAAGCGAGCAGAGGGAACTTCTCCAGCAACTGCTGCCGCTGTCGGGGACCCAGGCCCCGAACGCGCCGACCGTCGGCGATCTGCAGTTCCTCCATAATCTGGCCGGCGCGGGCCTTGCCCACGCCCGGAAGCGCTTCAAGGAGACGGCGGACCTTGGTCCTGTCGACCACCACCGAGTCGCCCGCCAGCACGTCGCGAAGGGAGCGCTTCTGGTGCTTCAGGTCCTCGAGGACAGCCGCCCGCTCCTTGCGGACTTCGACTGCCTTCTGCAGAGCTGCCGAGCGCTGTTCCGGCGTCAGGGTGGGGAGTGCCATGAGAAGAGACCTTTCTTCATCCGATCGGATCACGACGAGGTCCGTCTTGCCGTGGCAGGTTGAACAGTCAGGCGAACCGCATGGGAGCCACCACGTCACGGCTGGCGACCGCCGGGCCACACGGACCCGCGCGTCCGCATCTCTCATGGCCTGCGCCGGCGGTCGTCGATGACGCCCGCAGCTTCCTGACAGGCGTCCTCCCCTTCCGGCAGCCACCAGGGTTCGGACGGCGACATACAAGTTTCCTCAATACCACACAGCGTCCAGTCGAAGATGCCGAAGGCGTGAGAGGCGCCCAAGGAGGGGCCATCCTCGATGGCCCTCTCCCAGCACATCTCATGGGCAGGTATGGCGGTCGCAGGATCTCGAACCACTCGCCGCCTATATAGACGGCAGCATGGCACCAGGGACAGGACCAGATCTCCTCTTCCCAGGCCGTCGGCGGCACCGGCCACCGCCACATCGCCTCTCCACACACATCACACTCCACCAGCGGATCCTCACACGCCGGCACGGCCGGACCCGAGCCGTCGGCCTCGTGCCAGTTACCAAACACCCGCCAGGATGAAACGCTCTTGCACGACGTGTCGCGGATAGCGACCGCTGCAGGTCGCAACATCGGTTTCGGGATTGCCTGGGGCTGTCAGGTGGCGATCCGATTGCGGTCGTCCGGTGGCGGGTTGCCTCGACTGCGGGGGCTGTCCGTTGAAACGGATACGGACAGAAGGAGGAAGCGGCGGCGGCTGCGTCCTGTGCGAGGACCTCTTCGGCCGACCCGAAACCAAGGCCTGGCTGTTGGTGCGGGTCCGGTGGGTGCAGATGCTGGGTACCACGCTCGCCGCTGCCCTGGTCGCGACCGGCCTGGCGGCCGTGGCATCACCGGCCCCCTGAGGCGCCGATCCCAGGGGGCGGTGGTGCCGCTGAGCTTGCGTCAGGCTGCTGGTTGCGCCGTCGTGCGGGAAGCCGAAGGTGGTCGTAGCGTCAGGGATGCGGCCCGTTTGCTTGACAGGACGAGCGGGCCTGGCGGTTCCGCGGCCGTTCGCAGGTTACGCGGAACCGCCTCCACACCCTCTCCCCTCCCCCGTTCCTGTTGGTGCGTGCTCCCCGGGAGCTCGGTGGTGACGTGGTGCCCTCGGGACAGAGGCAGCCCCGGGCGAGAACACCGGAGGGGGGCGGCCTATGTCAGGTCATCGGCCGACGGCGCGTGATGCTGAGTCAGCGGCGGCGGTTGCCCCATGACTCGGTGTCAACGGTGTTCACCCCGTTCCTGCGGTTCGACACCGAGATCCGCCCGCATCGTCTGCACTACCAATGCGATCGAGTCCCGGTCAACGCCCGCATCCGCCGGGCGGTCAAGGCGGCCGGGGGGCACTTCCCCCACGAGCAGGCCGCCCTGAAG
>NZ_JBEXRZ010000237.1:0-11025 GCF_040613325.1 Streptomyces sp. NPDC006283
GAGTGCCCTCGGGCGGGCTGAATCCCGCTCCGTGAAGGCAGCCCCCGGCGGTCCCGGCGCGGGGTCCGGTGGTGGTCCCCCACGCCGCCAGGCGTAGGGGCAGGAGCCACCGGGGACCACGCGCAGCGCGGACGGTCCGGGCGCGGCCCGTAGGTGGTTCAGCAGCCGCAGTCGCCCGCGCCGACGGGTGCGGTGAGCGGGTCGGCGGCGCGCCTGGTGCGGCCCTCCCAGGTCTCGTACTCGAAGCCCTCCCTGGCCCAGTACTCGAAGCCCCCGAGCATCTCCTTGACCTGGAAGCCCAGTTCGGCGAGGGCGAGGGCCGCGCGGGTCGCTCCGTTGCAGCCCGGGCCCCAGCAGTAGGTGACCACCGGCACCGACGGGTCGAGAAGTTGGGAGGCCTGCTCGGGGATGAGACCGGTGGGCAGGTGCAGGGCACCCGGGATGTGGCCCTGATCCCAGGACTCGGTGGAGCGGGAGTCCAGGACGACGAAGCCGGGGTCGCCGCCGGCCGCGAGGGCGGCGGCTACGTCGGAGACGTCGGCGTGGAAGGCCAGGGCGGCGCCGAAGTAGGCGGCAGCGGCGGCCGGGGAGGCGGGCGGCACCCGCAGGACGGCGTTGGCGGCGGGGGTCACGGTGGCACTGCTCTGCGTCGTGGTCATGATCAGAAATCTATGAGTGCTGATCATTTCCAGGAAGTGGGAATCCCCGGCACTTGTCTTGATCGGCCGGGGATTCCCCTGTTGTCTGTCGGGCATGACCGGATATTCACCGGACGCCACGGACTGGCGCATTCTCGAACTGCTCCAGACACAGGGGCGGGCCGGCTTCACCGAGCTGGCCAGGGCCGTGTCCATGTCGGCGAGCGCCGTGACCGAGCGTGTGCGGCGGCTGGAGGAGGCGGGTGTCATCAAGGGCTACTCGGCCGTGATCGACGAGGAACGGCTCGGGCTGCCGATCCTCGCGTTCGTACGGCTGCGCTATCCGAACGGCAACTACAAGCCCTTTCACGACCTGCTGGACGCGACACCCGAGATACTCGAGGCGCACCACGTCACGGGCGACGACTGTTTCGTGCTGAAGGTCGCGACCCGCTCGATGAGCCACCTCGAAGAGGTCTCGGGCAGGATCGGCGCTCTCGGGTCCGTGACGACCAGCGTCGTGTACTCCTCTCCCCTGCCGCGCCGCCCCATCAGTCGCTGAGCGTCGTGCCCGCCCGCAGTCTCACCGCGGAGCCGGACCGGCCCTTGACGACCTCCAGCTGGGCGGGGATACGGCGGCGCAGATCACCGACGTGGCTGACGATCCCGACGCTGCGGTCCCGTTCGCGCAGCGAGTCGAGGACGTCGAGCACCTCGTCCAGGGTCTGGTCGTCGAGGCTTCCGAAACCTTCGTCGATGAAGAGGGTGTCGAGCCGCACGCCTCCTGCCTCGTCGGTCACCACGTCGGCGAGTCCGAGCGCGAGGGCGAGCGAGGCGAAGAACGTCTCGCCGCCGGACAGGGTCGCCGTGTCGCGTTCCCTGCCGGTCCAGGCGTCGACCACGTGGAGTCCGAGGCCGGCGCGTTTCCCACCGGTGCGGGCGTCGGAGTGGACGAGGGTGTACCGGCCGGAGGACATGCGCTGCAGCCGTACGGTGGCTGCCACCGCGACCTGCTCCAGACGGGCCGCGAGGACGTACGACTCGAGCCGCATCTTGCGTTCGTTGTCGGCGGAGGTGCCCGCGGTGAGACCGGCGAGCCCGGCCACCTGGTCGTACTCCTCACGCAGCGGGCCCAGACGGAGCGTCTCCTGCTCCGCCTGCCGGGACAGCCGGTCGACTTCGGCGCACCTGGCGCGTGCGGCGGCCAGCGCGGAGGTGGCGTCGCGCAGTGCCCGTTCGGTGGCGTCATGGGCGGTGAGGACCGCCTCGGGGTCCGCGGCCGGCCGGTCGGCCGCGGCACGGGTGCCTTCCTCGGCGAGCCTGTCGGCGACGGCTGCCGCTTCCGCCTGCCAGGCGTCGATACGGTGCTGGATCTCGCGCTGTTCCGACTCGGGGACGAGAGCCGCGGCCGCCGCCGACGGCGTGTCGAAGCCCGCACGGAACGCCGCGTCGGCGAGCCGGTCGTCGGCTTCCTTCAGCCGCAGGGACGTGCTGTCGACGGCACGTACGGCGTCCGCCGCGGCCGCCAGCCGGCCGGCCCGGCTCTCCAGCAGGGCCGCGCGCTCCGCGACGCTGTCCGAGCCGCCCCGCGCTCGGGCCGACTCGTTCTGCAGTGCCGCCAGTTCCTGGTCGAGCGCCTCCCGCCGCGAGGTGCGGGCCGCAGCGCGCCGCTCCGCCTCCTGGCGGGCCGCGACCCGCTCCTCGTACTCCCGCTCGGCGCGGGCGAGGGCTTCTCTGGCGCTGTGCGTACCGGCCGCGAGGCCGCGTGCTTCGGCGTACTCGCGCTCCAACTCCTCGACGGCGGACCGCAGCGCGGCGACCGTGGGCTCCTCTCCGAGCCTCGGGGCGGGGACGGCACCGGTACCCGTCTCCGGGAGGGCGGCAGCCCCGAGGACGGTGCGGTGCGGCACACCTTCCGCACTGTCCGCGACCACCGCCCGGTCGGCCCTGGCGCCGCCGCGCGGCGCTCCGGCGGGCGAGGGGTCCGCGCCGCGTGCCCTTGATGCCGCCGCGCCGCGGGCCTCCTCGACAACGGCCAGGGCCCGCTCTGCCTCCGCCTTCGCCTGCTCCGCCGCGGCGTTGTCCTGGTAGGCGGCGTCCTCTGCGGCGCGGTCGACGTGCCGGGCGTCCGCGCGTGCCGGAGCCGGGTGCTCCGCGGACCCGCAGACCGCGCAGGCCTCGCCCGGCACCAGCGCCGCCGCCAACTCCGCGGCGATGCCCTGGAGTCGGCGCTCCTTGAGGTCGAGCCAGGCGGCCTTGGTCT
This sequence comes from Streptomyces sp. NPDC006283, assembly GCF_040613325.1. Classification (NCBI taxonomy): domain Bacteria; kingdom Bacillati; phylum Actinomycetota; class Actinomycetes; order Kitasatosporales; family Streptomycetaceae; genus Streptomyces; species Streptomyces sp. NPDC006283. The sequence goes on from NZ_JBEXRZ010000237.1 coordinate 2,902, forward strand.
CGTTCGCCCGGTCGTGCAGCGTGCGCAGCCGCCGCTCCGCGTCCTGCGCACGTGTGGCGAGCTCGTCGCGTTCGCGGGCCGCGCGCAGCCGATCACGGGCGGGGTCGAGCCTGCCCGCGAGGTGCTCGGCGCGGGTGGCGGCTTCCTGCGCGGTCGTGATCCGTTCCTGGTGGTCGCGGCGGAGGCCGTCCCATTCGGCGAGCCAGCCCGCCGCCTCGGCGAGGATGTCGTCGTCCGTCCGGGCCTGCCGGTCCAGGTCGGCCAGCTCGCGTGTGATGTCCGCGGCGCGCTTCTCGGCCCTCCGGGCGGCGTCGAGCCCGCCGATCTCCTGGCGCAGTGCCCGCTCCGCACCGGTGAGTTGGTCCGCTCCGGCGTCCGTGAGCTCGGCGGGGAGCCCGGCACGGGTCCGCTCGCGCTCCGTCGCCGCCGAGCGGTGTTCACGATCGGCATGGTCGCGCACGCGCAGCGCCGGTTCGACGAGTGCTGCCTTACGGGCCCGTTCCAGTCGGGTGCGCAGGGCCTCCTGCTCGTCCCTGCGTGCTTCCAGGGCTTGTGAGCGCGCCCGCGCGTCCGCGTACCGGCGCTGGAGCCGGTCCAGTTCGCGCTCCGCGTCGAGTGCGAGTCGGGTCGCGGCCTGCCGGCTCTCCGCCGCGGCAAGGCCGCGCTCGGCGATGTCGCGCCTTTCCCGGGCGCCGGCGCGGGCCACGGCCGCCCACTGCAGGACGGCCGCCGCGAGGCCGGGGTCGCCGGGCTGCTGCTGGGGCGCCGCCCATCCGTCGGCCGCCGGGCCCGCGGCCTGTTCGATGCGGTGGGCCACGGCGAGGAGCTGTTCGTCGCCGGCCTTCACCTGTTGCTCCACGGCGCGCCGGAGTTCGGCGAGGCGGTCCTCGACGGCGGCGAAGCGGCGGGTGTCGAAGAGCCGTCCCAGAAGTCTGCCCCGCGCTTCCGCGTCGGCGCGCAGGAAACGGGCGAAGTCGCCCTGCGGGAGCAGCACGACCTGGCAGAACTGCTCGCGGCTCATCCCGAGCAGCTGGGTGATCTCCTCACCGATCTCCTGGTGGGACTTGCTGAGCGCCTGCCATTCGCCGCTCGCCGCCTCGTATTCGCGCAGGACGCTCTGCGCGCGTTCGGTGACGAAGCCGGTGCCGCGTGCCTTGGGGCGCGGCTGCGCGGGACGGCGCGTGACCTCCAGCCGCCGTCCGCCGACGGTCAGTTCGAGGCGGACCTCGGTCGGTGTGCCGACCTGGGCGTGGTCGCTGCGCAGCGACGCGCCCGGACTCTGGCGGGCGCCGGGCACCGCCCCGTACAGCGCGAAGCACACGGCGTCGAGGACGGACGTCTTGCCGGCTCCCGTCGGGCCGTGGAGCAGGAAGATCCCGGAGCTGGCCAGCGCGTCGAAGTCGACTTCCTGGGTGGCGCCGAACGGGCCGAAGGCGGTGACGGCCAGCGTGTGCAGCCTCACCCGGTCACCTCGCGCACTCCGGCGTCGACCCGCACGGCCTCGAAGGCGGCGCGCAGAACGGTGCGCTCGCCGTCGTCGGGGCCGTTGCCGCCCCGCACATGGGCCACGAAGTCCTCCGCGATCTGCTGGTCGCTGCGCCCGTGCAGCCTCTGTGCGTAGGACGCCATGCCGTCCTGCGCCGTCCGCTCCGGCTCGAAGACGAGGTGCAGGGTGTGCGGGAAGCGCTCGGCGAGTCGCGCCATCGGGTCGGCGGGCCGCACGGCGTCGGTGAGGGTCGCCTCCACGAACGACTCCTCGTGGTGCTCCAGGGCGGGGTCGTCGAGGAGTTCCTCGAGCGGTCCGCGCAGCCGGGCGAGGGGGCGCGGCTGCGGGCAGTCGATCCGCTCGGCGCTCACGCCGCCGGCCGCGTCGAGGTCCACGAGCCACATCGTCTTGCGGTGGTCGGTCTCCGAGAAGGAGTAGGCGAGGGGCGAGCCCGAGTACCGTACGCGCTCGGTGATGGTCTGGCAGCCGTGCAGGTGCCCGAGCGCGACGTAGTCCACGCCGTGGAAGACCCCGGCGGGGACGGCCGCGACGCCGCCGACGGTGATGTCCCGTTCGCTGTCGCTCTCCTCGCCGCCCATGACGAAGGCGTGCGCGAGGACGACGGACCGGGTGCCGGCTTCGCGGGCCGCGAGGTCGTCCCGCACCCGCTCCATCGCCGCGGCGAGCACGGTCTCGTGCGCGGTCTTCTCGGTCCTGAACTCGTTCCTGACCAGGGACGGTTCGAGATACGGCAGGCCGTAGCAGGCGACCGGCCCGTGCTCGTCGGCGAGCAGTACGGGCGTGCCGCAGCCGGCGGGGTCGGTACGCAGGTGGACCCCTGCCCGCCGGATGAGACCGGCGCCGACGCCGAGCCGGCGGGCCGAGTCGTGGTTGCCGGAGATCATCACGGTCGGCACACCGGCGTCGGCGAGGCGGTGCAGGGCGTCGTCGAACAGGGCCACGGCGGCGAGCGGCGGCACGGCCCGGTCGTACACGTCTCCCGCGACCAGGACCGCGTCCACGTCGCGCTCACGCACCGTCGCCACGAGGTGGTCCAGGAACGCGGCTTGGGCGTCGAGCATGCTCACCCGGTGGAACGACCGCCCCAGGTGCCAGTCCGACGTGTGCAGGAGTCTCATGATCCGTGAGCGTATCGGTGGGGTCGGACAATGCGGGCGGCTTCACTCATCTCCGTACGCCTCGCCCCCGAGTTCCAGGCCGGCCGTACCGGCGGTGGCGTCCGCCAGCCATGCCCGGAAGGCGTCGACGTCCGCTTCGGGCAGCCCGATCTCCATGGTCACCGCGTCCGCGTAGGTGACCTGGCGCACATGCCGGCCGGTGGCCCGCAGATCGTTCTCCAGCTTGCCCGCCCGCTGGTGGTCGACGGTGACAGTGGCCAGCCGGTACCGCTTGCGGACGACCGTGCCGAGTGCGTCGAGCGCTTCGCCGACCACCGATCCGTAAGCCCTGATGAGTCCGCCCGCGCCGAGCTTGACGCCTCCGTAGTAGCGGGTGACGACGGCCACGGCGAACCGGACCTCTCGCCGCATCAGCATCTGGAGCATGGGCACCCCCGCGGTGCCGCCCGGCTCGCCGTCGTCGCTCGCCTTCTGCACTGCGGCGTCGGCGCCGATGACGTACGCGAAGCAGTTGTGGCTGGCGGTCGGGTGCTCCGTGCGGATCCGGGCGACGAAGGCCTGTGCCTCCTGCTCGGTCGCGGCGGGCGCGAGCGCGCAGATGAAGCGCGATCGGTTGATCTCGGTCTCGTGGACACCCTCGCGGGCGACCGTCCGGTACTGCTCCTGCATCCCGCCACCCTATGCGGCGTGCGGAAGGCGTCACGCCACCGGGGAATGGTGCACGGCGCCCGCCCGTTCTCCGGGCATGTACGCAGACACAGAGACGATCCGCAGAATCCTCACCGCCACGGGCGACACCTGGGCCGTGGTGGGCCTGTCCAACAACGAGGCGCGGGCGGCGTACGGTGTCGCCGCCGTGCTGCAGCGCTACGGCAAGCGCATCGTCCCGGTGCATCCGAAGGCGGAGACGGTGCACGGGGAGAAGGGATACGCCTCGCTGTCCGAGATCCCCTTCCAGGTCGACGTCGTCGACACGTTCGTCAATTCCACGCTGGCGGGAGCCGTCGCGGACGAGGCGGTCGCCATCGGCGCGAAAGCGGTCTGGTTCCAGCTGGGCGTGATCGACGAGGCGGCGCACGAGCGCACCCGGGCTGCGGGGCTGGACATGGTCATGGACCGGTGCCCCGCGATCGAGATCCCCCGGCTGGGCTGAGCCCGAAAGGCCCGGCGTCAGATGCCGAGGCCCTCGATGACCACCGCGCCGGGCAGGGCGGCGAAGGCCTTGCCCGGCACGATCAGTTTGCCGCGGCGGCGTCCGCTGCCGACGAGGACCCACTCGGTGTCGACGACCGCGGAGTCCACCAGCAGCGGCCAGTCGGCGGGCAGGCCGATGGGCGTGATGCCGCCGTACTCCATGCCGGTCGCTCCGGTAGCGGTGTCCATCGAGGCGAACGAGGCCTTGCGGGAGCCCAGTTGCCTGCGCACGGCGCCGTTGACGTCGAGGCGCGTGTGGGACAGGACGAGGCATCCGGCGAGGGTCGATTCGCCGCCGCGCTTCCCGGCCACGATGACGCAGTTCGCGGACTGCTCGAGCAGTTCACGGCCGTAGTGCTCGACGAACACGGCGGTGTCGGCGATGTCCGGATCGGTGTCGACGTAGACGAGCTGCTCCGCGGGGATGTCGCCGTGCCATGCGCGTACGGCTGCTGCGACCGGCGCGACGAGGAGGTCGAGACGGTCGGGGGCAGGGGCGGCGTGGTCGAAGTTGCCGATGGGTGCGCGCATGCCCGCACGCTAACAGCCGTGCCCCCGTGACGTGTCGGGCGTCTCAGCGAACGGGCGGGACGGAGACGGCCATGATCATTTCCACGACGTCCTTGCCCTCGTTGCGGTAGGCGTGCGGCACGTTCGCCTCGAAGGTGGCCGAGGTGCCGGTGGGCACGGCATGGGCCTGACCGCCGACGACGAGGGTGAGCTCGCCTGCTGTGACGTGCAGCAGTTCGGTCGTGCCGTCCGGGTGCGGGTCGGAGGCGCTCTCGTCGTCGGGCATCAGCCGCCAGGACCAGAGCTCGAGCGGGCCGCCGCGCTCGTTGCCGACGAGGAGTGTGGTGGAGCTGCCGGTGGAGGTGGACCACATACGAACGGCCTGCTCCGGCGGTACCAGGCGGACCTGCGGGCCCTGCTCGTGGTCGAGGAGCGTGGTGATGCTGACGCCGAGGGCGTCGGCCAGTTTCACCGTGGTGCCCACGCTCGGGTTGGTGCGCGCCTGTTCGATCTGGATGATCATGCCGCGGCTGACCCCTGAGCGGGCGGCGAGGGCATCCAGGGTGAAACCCCGCTCGCCGCGCCAGCGCTTGAGGTTCCGGGCGAGCGACTGGGTGAGCTGGTCGAGGTCCGACACGTTCCGTCCAATATTCCGGATGACATGGTTCAGTGCACTGCACTACCGCGTGATGCACCGGATCGTTCATCGCACTGTACTGCGGGGCCCGCACGACTGCTCTGTTCGGCCCTGTTCACGTACAGCTACGCAGGTGGCGAGTGACGCCGGGTGGCGTTCCGCCCGTGCACATGGTTCAAGCCCCCAACGCCCATGGGGAGGGCGCTGCGGGCTTGTCCACTGTGCCGCCGTACTCAGAGAGCAGAGAGCATCAGGCGAACGCGCTATCGGCGGCCGGGGTGATTCCGTGACCGCAGTCCGTCACGACGGTTCGACGGGCAGCCACAGTTCGCACGTCGCGGTGCTGAAGTCGTCCGCGCGCTCGAGGACCGCGACGAGGGAGGGACCCGGCCGGAGGCGCCAGGGGTTGGAGGGGAACCACTCGGTCGCGGTCGCGGCCCAGGTCGTCTGCAGGGCGTGCGGATGCGGTCCGGTGGTGCGGAAGACCGCCCACTTGCCGGCCGGTACCTCGATGGCGTCGAGGTCGTCGGGGGCCGGTGTGTCCCGGGAGACGGCGACCCCGTGCAGGTAGGTCAGTTCGCTCCCCTCCGTGCTGTCGGGGTCGAGGTCGTCGCAGACCTGCAGCAGGCCGCCCGGATCGGTGTCGCTGAGCGCCTTGAGCCGGAGATGCTCCTCCTGCGGCAGTGCGGTGATGTGCTGCTGGATGTGCGGGTTGATGCCCTGGTGGATGAGCGGAACCCGGGCGGCGTGTCCGACCAGCCGGAACGCGGGGCGTTCGACGAGGCGGGTGTCCATGGGGGTGCTCCCTTCGACGGTCAGGCGGAACCTGAGTTGTGGTTGTGTGCGAAGGGGGCCTCCGTCGCGGCGCACGTCGCTGGGGCCGGCGCCGTGGACCGCACGGAACGCGCGTCCGAACGCCTCGGTCGAGCCGTACCCGTGCCGGACGGCGATGCTCAGCAAGTCGCCCTCACCCCGGACGACATCGGCGGCGGCGAGGGTCATCCGGCGCCGGCGCACGTATTCCGACAGCGGCATGCCGGCCAACGACGAGAACATCCGACGCAGGTGGTACTCGGTCGTGCCGAGCCGCCTGGCCAGTCCCCGGACGTCGAACTCCTCGGCGAGGTGCTCCTCGACGAGATCGACAAGCTGGTTGAGTGCCGAGATCACGAGGCCTCCTTTCGATGTCAACCCTGCCTGGCGGAACCCCGGCCGTACCCGACCGCTGCGATCCGATCCGATCATGCGCCTGCACCGGCGCGGAGCCGAGTGCTCATCGAACGCTTCAGTGTCTGAGGGGAACGATGAGTGGGGGCTGGGCAGGACCCTGTCGACGGCGCGGGGCAGCCGGGGCCCGGCTCTGCCCTCGCGGTCACTCCCGTAGTGGGACTGGCGTCGGTGCCCGCGAACCTCTACTCGTGGTGACGGTGTTCGCCGCGCCGCTGATCCTCAAGGAGCGACCGCGCACGGTCCAGGCCGTCGGAGCCGGGCCGATGCTGGTGGGCACGGTTCTCCTCGCGAACGGCTGAATTCCCCTCCGATCAGCGCTCCTCCAGCTCCGCCACGGAGCTCACCCGATCCGCCGGGTCCATCCGGTCGTCCGCCGGCTCGGACAGCTCGCTCTCGAGGTCCGCGAGCGCGACCAGTTGCTCCGGTGTGACGCCTTGAGGGATCGGCACCGGCGCGGGCGTGCGCAGCGGCGGCTGCCAGCCCTCCGCCTCGTCCCAGCGGCGCACGACGCGGGCGGGCGCGCCGGCCACCACCGAATGGTCGGGCACCTCGCCGCGTACGACCGCTCCCGCGGCGACCACCACATTGCGTCCGAGGCGGGCTCCGGGCAGGATCACCGCGCCCGTACCGAGCCAGCAGCCGGGGCCGATCTCGACGGGCTCCATCCGCGGCCACTGCTTCCCGACGGGTTCGTGCGGGTCGTCGTAGCTGTGGTTGGTCGAGGTGATGTAGACGTACGGGCCGCAGTACGTGTCGGAGCCGATGGCCACCTGCGTGTCGGCGATGACATGACTGCCCCGCCCGAGGACCACACCGTCGCCGAGGGTCAGAATCGGGTCGGGGCCGAGGTCGAGGCCGGGCATCATCCCGGCGGTGAGGGTCACCTGCTCGGCGATGATGCAGTGCGCCCCGAGTTCGATCCACGGCTCGCCGAAGACGGTGCCCTGCGGGAAGGCCAGCCGCGTGCCGGTTCCCAGACGCCGGAAACGCAGCCTGCCTGGGTGTTCGGCCGTCACGGCGCCCGCGTCCTGCACCCACCGCCAGCCGCGGTGCACGGCGCGCGCGAGGAAGCGGCGCCCCCAGGCGGCCGGCGATGAGAACGTGTTTCTGTTCTTCGGCACCCGCCCACGGTAGTCGGCCCCGCCGGTCCAATTCGACTGACGTGCTGTGACGTTCACCCCAAGCGGGCTCGGGGTGCAGGCGGGCCGCATCGCGGCCGCACCGGCGCACAGGGGCCCGACCCCTGCTGCGTGCCGCGGGAAGCGGTCGCTTACGGTGCAGGTAGGCGCGACGGACCGGCGAGTTTCAGGGAGACGGCATGACGGAGCGGGCTTTGGTTGCGGGCGTGGGCGGCAAGGAGCCGACGGTCCACCCGGAGGCGTTCACCGCCCCGACGTCGGTGGTGATGGGCGACGTCACTCTCGCTCCGGGCGCGAGCGTCTGGTATCAGACGGTGCTGCGCGCCGACTGCGGACCGATCGTGATCGGCGCGGGGAGCAACATCCAGGACAACTGCACGGTCCATGTCGACCCCGGCTTCCCGGTCTCCGTCGGAGAACGCGTCTCGGTCGGCCACAACGCGATCCTGCACGGCTGCACCGTCGAGGACGACGTTCTCGTGGGCATGGGCGCCACCGTCCTCAACGGCGCGCACATCGGCGCCGGCTCGCTGATCGCGGCACAGGCGCTGGTACCGCAGGGAATGCGCGTGCCGCCGGGCTCGCTGGTCGCCGGGGTGCCGGCGAAGGTGCGACGCGAGCTCACGCACGAGGAGCAGGAGGGGATCAAGCTCAACGCGGCGGTCTACCTGGATCTCGCCGCGCAGCACCGCGAGGCGCACAAGGCCTGATCCCTGCGCCGCGTGAGGTGACCGTGCTCAGCCAGAGCCTGCGCAAGCAGGAGGACGGCCTGAAGCTCGGCGCCGACCA
>NZ_JBEXRZ010000238.1:0-10951 GCF_040613325.1 Streptomyces sp. NPDC006283
AGTGCGCCGTGGCGCATCGCCGCCTGGACGGTCGCCACGTCCCTCGCCGCCGTCACCATGATCAAGGGCCCCGGAGTACTCCGGGGCCCTCGGCGTTTGTGGTGCCGGGCCACGCCGTTCGCTCCGCGGGCCTGTCCTGGGCCACGCCTCGGGCTGCCTGCGAGGCCGCCTCACGGACGATGGCGCAAAGGGTGGTCCTCCGGTACTTCGACCACGGCGATACGCACGCCGTCCGGGTCCGCGATCCACATCTCGATCAGCCCCCACGGCTCCTTCCGCGGCGCTCGGAGCACCTCCACGCCCCGCTCCAGCAGTTCGTCGTGGGCGGCCTGCACGTCGGGGACCTGCAGCCACAGCCGCACAGCCGGTGAGGAGGGGGTGTCCGAGCGGCCGGAGAGTTCGAGGAACCCGCCGCCGAGGAAGTACACCGTTCCGCGCTCGTCGCCGGTCCCGAACTCGCGGTAGACCGCCAGCCCCAGCGCGTGGCCGTAGAAGTCGCGTGAGCGCTGCGGATCGGTCGGGCTCAGCAGCACCCTGCTGCCCAGTACATGCACCATGTGGCAGAGCGTAGCGGCCGCGGCACCGTGTGGGGCCGCAGGCCGGACCGGGAAGACACCCGCCCCCGGCGCAACGCGCCGGGGGCGGGTGGGCAGGTCCGGGCGTCAGCCGGCCGGCGGCTTGTAGGACTGTGCCGCCTCCGACGCCGCCGCAGGACGGACGACCTTCAGACCGCCCGGGACCGACTTGTCCGGCTTCATGATCAGGCTGTGGCGGGTCGACGGCGCCGCCGGGTCGGAGAAGTCGTGCGTGATGCCGAAGTCGCTCTTGTACGCGTTGAGGGTCAGCAGCGCCTTGTCGACGCCTTCCCGTGTCAGGTCCTTCTCCGCGCACGCCTTCTTCAGCGCCTCGCCGAACACGGTCGCCGCCGTGTACCCGGCGACCACACCGTTGTCGAGACCGTCCTTCGGGTACGCGGCGGCATACTCCTTGGCCAGCTTCGCCGGCCCGGCGTCGGGCGCCCCGATGGGCAGCGTGGAGGCGGCCACGTAGTAGTCCTTCGTCAGGGCCGGCCCCGCGGGAGTCGCCAGCAGCTGCGGCGCGAAGGCCGAGTTGTTGCCGACGACGGGCACGTCGAAGCCGCCGGCTGCCGCCACACCGACCAGGGACGCCGCCTGCCGGGGACCCGCGCTGATCAGGATCGCCTTGACGCCCGCCTTCTTCAAGGCCGCGACCTGCGCCGACATGTCGTTGTCCGTCGGCTTGATCTTCTGCTCGACGACCGTCAGGCCCGCCTTCTCGGCCGCGTAGGTGGAGCCGGCCAGCGCGTTCTCGCCGTAGTCGCCCTCGAAGTAGACGTGACCGATCTTGTCGCCCTTGGTGATGCGCTTCTCGGCGAGGAGGTAGTCGACGGCGTTGATCGTCTCGATGTCGTACGTCGCGCCGACGACGCGGACGTACGGGCTGCCCAGCAGGTTGGCCGACCAGGCCTGGGGCAGCACCAGCCCCTTGTCCTGGCCGTCGATGCGCTGCTTGACGGCGGCAACGAACGGCGAGCCGATGAACTGCGCGAAGCCCAGCACCTGCGGTTCCAGCTCGGTGTAGGCGGCGACGGCCTTCTGCGGGTCGTAGCCGTGGTCCCGTACGGTCATTTCGATCTGTCGGTCGCAGATGCCGCCCGCGGCGTTGGTCTGCTTCGCCCACAGCTGCTGGGCCTGTGTGACGCTCTTCCCGAGGGACGCGTACACGCCCGTCATGTCGGTCAGCACGCCCAGGGTGATCGTCTTGTCGGTGACACCCTCCCCGGTCTTCACTCCCCCGGCGCCCTTGGTGTCGCCGTCGCCGCTGGTCGCTTTGGAGCTGCAGCCGGCCGTCACCGTCAGTGCGAGGACGGCGAGGACCGCCGCGTAGGTTCTTGACTTCATTTCTTCTCCCGAAGGGACGGAGCGAGGCGGGTGAGACCGCCGGGCAGGAACAGGACGACCGCGACGACCGCCGCGCCGTACAGATAGCGGGAGGCCTCCGAGGGGGAGACGCCGCCGGTACCCGGTGCGGAGACCAGGGGCAGGGCGTCGCTCCAGCGGGTGAGGACCTGCGGCAGCAGCGAGACGAAAACCGCCCCGACGACCGCGCCCGCGACCGAGCCGAGACCGCCGATGACGATCATGGCGAGGAACTCGAGGGAAAGGATCATGCCGAAGTACTCCGGCACCGTGCGCTGGAAGACCAGGGCGAGCAGAACGCCCGCGAGACCCGCGTACATCGAGGAGAGCACGAAGACGGCGGCCCGGTAGCGGGCGACCGGCACGCCCATCACCCCGGCGGCGATCCGGTGGTCGCGCAGAGCGTTCATGGCACGGCCGGGGCGCCCGCGGAGCACCCCGCGCGCGAACAGCCCGCACAGGAGGAGGGCGACGAGCGCGGCGTACCACAGCTTCTCCATGGACTGGAAGGGGACGGCGGCGACGAGGAGTTCGCTGTCGTCGAAGTCCAGCCCGAAGAGGGAGAGCGGGGGTACGGCCCGGCCGTTGAAACCCCCCGTGAGGTCACGGGCGTTGAACAGCACATGCTGACCGACGAAGATCAGGGCGAGTGTGGCGATGCCGAGATACGCCCCGCGCAGCCGGCCGGCGATCGGGCTGAACAGGCCGCCCGCCAGCCCCGCCAGACACACGGCCAGCACGGCCGCCAGCCAGGTCGGCAGGCCGAGACCGACGAGCCGGTGGCCGCTCTCGAGGTCGTTGCCGCCCGCGAGGACGCAATATCCGTACGCGCCGACGGCAAGGAAGAAGGCGTGCCCCATGGAGAGCTGCCCCGTCGCGCCGGTGAGCAGGTTGATCCCGATGGCACCGATGGCCGCCGCCATGGCGAACAGGCCGGCCTGCAACCAGAAGCGGTCGAGGTAGAAGGGCAGCGCGAGCAGGAGAAGCGACAGCGCGGTCCAGGCGTACGCCCGCGGGCGGGGCCTGCGCCATACCGGCCGCGCGGCCGCCGGGGGCTTCGGCGGCTCGGCCGCCGGGGCCTCGAGGGCGGGTGATGCCGACGACTCCGCGGCCGGTGACGCCGACGACTCGGGGGCCGGTGGCGTTGACGGCTCGACGGCAGGCGACGACTCGGGCGCGGGTGACGCCGACGACTCGGCGGCCGGTGGCGCCGACGACTCCGCGGCGGGTGACGACGACGACTCGGGGGCGGTTGACGCCTCGGCGACGGGTGGCGCGGGTGGCGCCGACGCCTCGGGCGCGGGTGACGCCTCGGCGACGGGTGGCGCGGACGACTCGGGGGCGGGTGACGCCTCGGCGGCGGGTGACGCCGACGACTCCGCGGCCGGTGGCGCCGGCGGCTCCGGGGCCTTGCCGTCGGCCGGCCGGCCGGTGCGTGCGCCGGGTACGGGCGTGGGCTCGGCCTCCGACGCCGGGCCCGGGCGGTAGGTGTCAGACACGGGCGAGCTCCTTCGTTCCGAAGAGTCCGGCCGGCCTCGCCAGCAGCACGAGCAGCATCACCAGATACGGGGCGAGATCCCCGATCCCTCCGCCCAGGAAGGTCAGTTCGCTCTGGTAGCCCGTCGCGAACGACTCCGTCACCCCGACGATCAGGCCGCCTGCCAGTGCCCCCGTCGTCGAGTCCAGCCCGCCCAGGATCGCGGCGGGGAACGCCTTGAGGGCCGCGAGTGATGTGGCCCGCTCCAGACCTGGCGTAGGGAAGACCGTGAGGAAAAGCGCCGCGACCGCGGCGAGCGCGCCGGCGACCGCCCAGGCGGCCAGCGACACCCGGCCCAGGCGCACTCCCATCAGCGCGGCCGTCTGCGGGTTCTCGGCCGCCGCTCGCATGGCCACGCCCCACGAGGTGTAGCGGAACGCGAGCAGGAACGCCGTGATGAGCAGCGCCGCGGCGACGAACGCCGCGATCCGCGTCTGCGCGATCGTGATCTCGCCGAGGTTCACGACCCGGTCGCCCCACGGGTCGCCGAGCGCCAGCACGTCCGTGCCGATGAGACGCGTCAGTTCGGTGGTGAGGAGGATGTCGACGCCGATGGTGACGATGGCGAGCACGCTGTGGTCGGAGCCGCGGTAGCGACGCATGACCAGGAAGTCGACGGCCGAGCCGACCACCGCCGCGCCGGCGACGCCGACGGCGAGCGCCGGCCAGAAGCCGAGGTCGTCGTGGAGAACAGCGGTGATGTAGCCGCCCGCGAGGAGCAGCGAGGCATGGGCGAAGTTGACGACCTCGGTCGCCTTGAAGATGACGACGAACCCGAGAGCGATCAGGGCGTACACCGAGCCGATGGAGAGCCCGCCGAGCAGCAGTTCGGTGAAGGTGGTCATGGCGTGGCCTCCGTACCGAGGTAGGCCTGCACGACGGCCGGGTCGCTCTGCACCTGGGCGGGCGTACCGCCCGCGATACGGCGTCCGAAGTCGAGCACGGTCACGGCGTCCGCGAGCCGCATCACCACCCCCATGTCATGTTCTACGAGCACGATGGATATGCCGAGGCTGTCGCGTACACCCGCCACGACGGCGGCGGTCTGCCGGCGCTCGTCGGCGGTCATGCCCGCGACCGGCTCGTCGAGGAGCAGGATCCGCGGTTCCATGCAGAGGGCGCGAGCCAGCTCGACGAGCTTCTGTTTTCCGTAAGGGAGTTGACCGGCGGGCCGGTCCAGGTCGTCCACCAGCCCGACGAAATCGGCTATCTCCGCGACCCGTTCACGGTGCCTGCGCTCCTCGCGGACTGCCGACGGGAGCCGCAGTCCCGCCGCCACGAACCCGGCCCGAGTGAGCCGGTGCCGACCGAGGAGCAGGCTGTCGGCCACCGTGGCGTGGGGCGGCAGGGCAAGGTTCTGGAACGTGCGGGCGACACCGAGAGCCGCGACGCGGTGCGGCGGGAGGCCGGTGAGCTCGTCCTCGCCGAAACGGACGCTGCCCTCCGTCGCCCGGTAGACACCGGACAGCACGTTGAACGTGGTGGACTTGCCGGCGCCGTTCGGCCCGATGACGGCGTGGACACTGCCCGGCTCGACGGTGAACGACACGCCGTCGAGAGCGGTGAGCCCGGCGAAGCGGACGGTGGCTTCCTCAACGACGAGCGGTGCGCCGGTCGTGGCGGTGCTCGTGTGCGCGCTCATGCGGACCACCTCCGCAGGGAGGGCGCGACATGCTCCGCCCGTCCGGCGTCCTCTGCGGCGGTCTCGTCGACGACGCCGAGATAGCGGCGCCGGACCTCGTCGGAGGCGGCGAGCTCATCGGCCGGTCCCTCGAGCGCGACCTCGCCGACGTCCAGGACGTACGCGGTGGAGGCCAGGCGCAGCGCTATCGCCGCGTTCTGCTCGACGAGCAGGACGGATGTGCCCGCCGAGTTGATCTCCTGGACCGTCTCCGCGATCCGCGCCGCCATCAGCGGGGCCAGACCGAGGGACGGCTCGTCGAGGAGCAGCAGCCTGGGCCTCGCCATCAACGCCCGCCCCATGGCCAGCATCTGCTGCTCGCCACCGGACAGGAGGCCTGCCTTCTGATGGGCACGGTCGGCCAGTACGGGGAACAGGTCATGGACCCGGGCGAGCGCGGCGGCGGCCTCGCGCCGCCCACCCCGCACGCCGAGGGCGCCCGCCCGCAGATTGTCCGCCACCGTCATACGGGCGAAGACCTGCCGGCCCTCGGGAACCTGCACCACCCCGGCGGCGACGACGCGGGCAGGGCTGAGACCGTCCAGCGGGCGGCCCTCGAACCGGATGCTTCCGGCGGTCGCGTGCCCGCCCTGGAACGGCAGGGTGCGGGACACCGCCCTCAGCAGGGTGGACTTGCCGGCGCCGTTGCCGCCGAGCACGGCGACGACGGCACCGTCGGGTACCTCCACGGACACGTCCCGCAACGCCCGTACGGGCCCGTACCCCACGGACAGCGCCCGCACCTCCAGCGCGGCGGCCATACGCAACCCCTTGTCCGGCTCGCCTCCGATCGGCTCGCCTGTCGGAGCCCAACACCACCACCGGGCGGGATGCGGGGTCGATGCCTCTGACCCGAGGCGCTGCGCCTGACCAGCAGCGGGACGCACGGGTTGTGCGCGAGCACAACGTGGCGCGTATGCGGCGCCGGGGGCGTGGCGTCCCCGGGTGCCGCTGGTCCGGGATGGTGCGAGGGCGGGGCCCTGGCCGGGGTCGCGGCGTCCCCGGGTGCCGCTCGTCCGGGGTGACGGGGCCCTGGCCGGGGTCGCGGCCGCCCCGATGTGCCCCTGTGCCGGGTGGGCGCGGGGGCGGGGCCTCCGGAGGGGGGATCGCGGACTGCTTTCCCATACTTGCGCCACTCAAGACTCACGACGCCTTACGTCCGCTCACCCCCCTCCTACGACCCCGCCCCCTCCCGCCGGTGAAGGGGCCGCACGGCCGGTGGCCGGTCTCCACGGCCGGTGCGTGCTTTCCCGGACGGTGGGAGCGAAACGCCCAGCCGGGGCAGGGGGACGCCAGGGGCGTTCCGGGACGCAAGGCGGCGGCTGCCTGGGGGAGGCACGTACGGGAAAGCGGTCTCGGACACGCCCCCCGGACGTCGGGCAGGGCAGCCGGGCCAGTCAGCGCACCCGGCCCCACGTCGAACGCACGGGCCACGTCCGGCAGCGCACCCGGACGCTCAGACGGAACAACCGGGCCACGCCCGGACGTCGGACGAGACAACCGGGCCACCAAGGGCCCGGCCACGCCCGTCAGAGCAAGAAGTCGTGCGCGATCGACTCCGCGGCCCGTTCCAGCAGCGGACCGGCCTCCGCCATGCAGCGCTCCGGGTCCGGCTCCAGCGCCGTGAGGGCGTAGGCGCGACGGATGCCGGCGCGGCCGAGGGCCTCCGGGGGGAGCGTCAGGCGGCCGCAGACCGCTACAACCTCGATGTCGCGTGCGCGGGCCGCCGCCGCGACGCCCGCCGGGGCCTTGCCGTGCAGGGTCTGCTCGTCGAGGGAACCCTCGCCGGTGATGACGAGGGTGGCCCTCGACAGGGCCGGGGCGAAGCCCAGCACGTCGAGCATCACCTCGATGCCGGGCCGGAAGCTCGCGCCGAGCGCCACCAGCGCGCCGTAGCCGATGCCGCCTGCCGCGCCCGCGCCGGGCGAGTCCGCCTGCTCGGGGCCGAGAACGGACGCGTAGTGCGCGAGCGCCTCGTCGAGGGTGGCCACGTCCTGTGGGGTCGCGCCCTTCTGGGGGCCGTAGACGGCCGGGGCGCCCTTGGGACCGGTCAGCGGGTTGTCGACGTCGCTGGCGAGGACGAGGTCGACGTCCTTGAAGCGGGTGTCGAGCCCGGACAGGTCGGCGGTCGCGAGGTCGCGGAGGCCGGCGCCGCCGGGGGCGACCGGTTCGCCGGTCGCGTCGAGGAAGAGGGCGCCGAGCGCGGAGAGCATTCCGGCCCCGCCGTCGGTGGTCGCGCTGCCGCCGACACCGAAGACGATCGTGCGCGCGCCCGCGTCGAGCGCGGCACGCAGCAGCTCCCCGGAGCCGTACGTCGTGGCGGTCAGCGGCGCGAAGACACCCGCCGGCAGGTGCTGGAGGCCCGAGGCCTCGGCCATCTCGACGACGGCGGTGCCGTCACGGAGGGCGTACGCCGCGGTGAGGGACTCGCCGCGGGGCCCGGTGACCCGTACCTCACGGCGTTCGAATCCGGCCGCCACCGCCGCGGCGACGGTGCCGTCGCCGCCGTCGGCCACGGGCAGTGCCTCCACGGCCAGGCCGGGGACCACACGCCGCAGGCCGGCTGTCACCCGCTCCGCGACCTGCACGGCCGTGA
The DNA here is from genome assembly GCF_040613325.1 of Streptomyces sp. NPDC006283. Classification (NCBI taxonomy): domain Bacteria; kingdom Bacillati; phylum Actinomycetota; class Actinomycetes; order Kitasatosporales; family Streptomycetaceae; genus Streptomyces; species Streptomyces sp. NPDC006283. The sequence goes on from NZ_JBEXRZ010000238.1 coordinate 7,755, forward strand.
GCGAGCCCTTGAACTTGTCAGCCGCGACGAGCACACGCGCGGGCTGAGTAACTGCTCCGTCCGTCACCTTGTATCCCTTGCTATCGAACAGGCAGTCGCGCCGCCCCGACCCTATCGGCACCCTCGGAGGGCATGCCACCCCGGCATCACCCAAGATTCCGTACCAAAGGTGGTTGTTTAGCACAGTCGCTGGCCCGCGGGCGCTCACCGCCTCGCGCGCCGCACACTACGCTGCGTGCCGTGACGTCCTCGGACTATGCCTCTTACATCGCCTCCCTCCCCCGCATCCTCGCCGGCGCGGCCGCCCTGGTGCGCGACGGCGAGGGCCGGGTGCTCCTGGTCGAGCCCAACTACCGCAAGGGGTGGGCGCTTCCGGGCGGCACGATCGAGTCGGATCAAGGCGAGACGCCGCGGCAGGCGGCCCGGCGGGAGACGCTGGAGGAGATCGGCCTGGACATCGAGCTCGGCGCACTGCTCGTGGTCGACTGGGTGCCCGGCGAGGCCCGTCCCCCGATCGCCGCGTACGTGTACGACGGCGGGGTACTGACGGAGGACCGGTTCCAGCAGATCCGGCTGCAGGCGGAGGAGCTGGTGTCGTGGCGGCTGGTCGCGCGCGAGGGCCTGGGCGAGTATCTGCTCGGTTCGCTGGGCCGCCGGGTCGTGGCCGCTCTCGACGCGCTGTCGGCGGGGACGGGCGCGGTCGAGCTGGAGAACGGGCTGCCGCCCGCTCCCTGACCGGCCCCGGCGGGCACATTCCCGTCGAGGCCGGCCCCAGCGGCGACCGGCTGCCGGCCGACTACAATGGGATCAAGGCGTTCTCCCCCGATCTTCGGGGTCTTCGCCGTCGACGGCAGCCGGCCGGACGCTCCTTCAGCCGGACCTTTCACCCGCGCCACATCGCCCGCCGTCGCAGCCGCACCGTGACCGACGCGCCGGTGCGCAATCACCGTAGGATCCACGGCGCCTGACAGATCATCAATCAGCATGGGTATTGCCCTTATGGGCGTTCATGCCGAGCGGGTCGGTCGTGCACGTCCGCCGAGCACCATCCGGACTTCGAGGACACCGGAGGGATCATGCACAGGCACGCGCACTCGTTCGGTCTGCTGACGACTGCCGCCTTACTGGCCGCCGCCACGATCGGCACCCTCGCTCCGACGGCCGGCGCCGCGCCGCCGCGCCCCGGGCCGAGACCGCCCCTCACAGTCGACGGAGGGGCCTGGAAGTCCGGCCACCTCCAGGGCATGGCCCTGGACCGCCGCAAGGGCTTCATGTACTTCTCCTTCACGAACCTCCTGGTCAAGACGGATCTCCGTGGCCGGCCCGTCGGTTCGGTCACCGGATTCACCGGGCACCTCGGCGACCTGGACCTCAACACCGCCGACGGACGTGTCTACGGCTCGCTGGAGTACAAGTCGGAGAAGGCGTTCTACATCGCGATCATCGACGGCGACCGGATCGACCGGATGGACATGGACGCCGCCACCAGCGGCGTCTTCACCACCGTCCACCTGAAGGAAGTGGTGGACGACTACACGGCCGACATGAACGGCGACGGAGTCTTCGACGGCAACACGGGCAAGACGGCCGACCACCGGTACGGGTGCAGTGGCATCGACGGAGTCGCGTTCGGGCCGGCGTTCGGCAAGAAGGGCGGTCAGCAGACACTGACGGTTGCTTACGGGGTGTATGCCAACGCCACCCGGCAGGACAACGACCACCAGGTGCTGCTGCAGTACGACGTCCGCAAGTGGCGTGCGTACGAGCGGCCGTTGACCGAGTCGCAGCCGCACCGCAGCGGCCCGTCGTCGCCGGACGGCAAGTACTTCCTGTACACCGGGAACACCACCTACGGCGTGCAGAACCTGGAGTACGACGCGGACAGCGGCAACTGGATGATGGCCGCCTACAAGGGCACCAAGCCCGCCTTCCCCAATTACTCGTTCTTCGTGGTGAGCGGTGACCGCCGCCCCTCCTGGGGACCGGTCCGCGGACAGCAGCAGCCTGAGCGCGGCCGGCTGCTCTCGCTGCTGCCGCAGGGGCTGCATCACGAGCCGTCGGGGACGTACGGCTGGGAGGCGGCGGGACAGTACGGGCTCGTCTCGCTCGACGACGGGCGCTTCTACGTGGCGGAGACCGGCAAGGTCCAGGACGGTGACATCGTCAAGGAGATGGGCAGGGCGGTGCAGCACCGGTGGACGGGTGAGGCGCCGACCCCCTTCGCCAGGATCGGCCCTGTGGTTCCGCAGGCGCGACGGTGACCTTCGCCGGTGGCGGACCGTAGCACCGCGCAGCGGGGCGGAAACGGTTCGCCACCGGTCGTACCGGCTGCGTACGCTCGAAGGCATGACTCTCGTCGCGATCCTCAGTGGCGCAGGTATATCCACCGATTCCGGAATTCCTGATTATCGCGGTCCGAACGGACTCTGGCGGCGAGATCCCGAAGCCGAGAAGCTCGTCACGTACGACTTCTACATGGCAGACCCGGACATCCGGCGGCGCTCGTGGCTGATGCGGCGCAAGAGCGCGACATGGAGTGCGGAGCCGAACGCCGCGCACCGGGCGGTGGCCGCGCTCGACCGGCGTCCGGGCGTCGCCGTCCGGGTCATCACCCAGAACGTCGACGGGCTCCATCAGCTCGGCGGCATGCCCGATCGCAAGGTCCTCGAACTGCACGGCACCGCGCGGACGGTGGCCTGCACCCGCTGCCATGCCCGCTCCCCCATGGCGGAAGCGCTGGCACGGGTGGAGGCCGGCGAGGACGACCCGGCGTGCACCGCGTGCGGCGGCATCCTGAAGTCGGCGACGGTCATGTTCGGTGAGCGGCTGGACCCGGTCGTGCTGGGGCAGGCGATGGCGATCTCCAAGGCGTGCGAGGTGTTCGTCGCCGTGGGCACGACGCTGCGCGTGCAGCCCGCGGCCTCGCTGGCCGGTGTCGCGGCCGAGCACGGCGCGCGGCTGATCGTGGTGAACGCCGAGCCGACGCCGTACGACGAACTCGCCGACGAGGTCGTGCGCGAGCCGATCGGGACGGCGCTGCCACCGCTCCTGGAACGGCTCGCCAACGCGTAGGCTCTTTCGATCGGACCAGGCCCGGCTCGCGGGCCCTGGCACTCCCCCACAGCCTTCGGCGTGAGCGGGACCCCCACGCCGCGTTGTCGTCGGTCGGCATGGCTCCGCCATGCCTCCTCCCCCTA
>NZ_JBEXRZ010000239.1:0-10942 GCF_040613325.1 Streptomyces sp. NPDC006283
GCCCGGAGCGAATCAGAGCAGCACCGTGTCCCTGGCCCTGGCCCGCCGGGTCGGCGCCGATCAACGCCAGGTACCAGTGCGGTTCCTGGGGTGCTTCCGGGCTCGGCGCCGGCGGTGGTGGCCCAACAGCCGTGCCTGCTCGCTCTTCAGGCGGGTGAAGCGTCGGCCGGCAACGCCGCGGCCAGCTTGCGGGCCTCGTGGAGCCACGCGGCGCGCTGCTCGTCCGTCGAGTCGCTCACCGTGCGGAAGACCACCCGGCGGACGTCGGTGACCCCGGTGTACGGCAGCACGCACGCGGCCCAGATGCGCTGCAACGGGTCCCCGAACTCGCTGTGCTCCCGGTCCTCGGGGGTGTCCGAGGTGTTCAGCACGAGCGCCCGGCCGGCTCGGAGCAGCCCGACGGGCTCACCGTCGGCGGTCCCCAGTTTGTACGCGACTCCGGGCACGAACACCCGCTGCACCCAGCCGGTGAGCACGGCCGGCGGCATGCCCCACCAGTTGGGATGGACGAACACCATGGCGTCCAGCGTGGCCACCTCGGCGCGGTGAAGCGCCAGTTGGCGGTCCTGGGCCGCCTCCGCGGCTTCGACGGTCTCCGTCTCGGCGGCGGTCAGCGCGGGGGAGAAACCTTCCGCGTACAGGTCGTGGGCCAGCACCTCGCATCCGCGGTCCCGCAACTCGTCGACGACGGTGTCGAAGACGGAGTGGTTGAAGCTGCCGGGGCGTGGGTGTGCGAGATAGACGCCGATGCGCATGTGTGTCAGATCCCCCGAGTCGCTACTGGCCGGGAGCGTTTCACCGGCCGTCTTCCGAACGCTGCCAGCCGGATGGATCCTATGCCACACCGTCGCAGCCGTCGCTCTCTGCTCGCCCGGTACCTCGACGGTGGCGGCCATGACCTGCTGGTGCAGCTCCAGCATGATGCCCGCCGCGCGGCGCTGGACCCGAGTTGGCGGGCGGTCACCTCGCCGAGCGGCCGGTCCTGCACTTCGGGCCAGAAGGTGCCAAGCGGGGGCAGTCGGCCCACTCGAAGTACCATTTCTGCGGGGCTTTCCGGCCGGCTCTCCACCGCCGGACTGGTCAGCGACCGAACCGCGCTGACGTATTGAGGCCGGTCTCCCTGGGGTTTCCGGCTGTGTGTCAAGATGCTCCGATGGACGACCTCATGCGCGCCTGGGAACGCATCGAGACCTGGCTTCGAGAGCACCAGTGCACCAGTGCTTTCTCCGAGCTGCACCCGCCGGCCTCCGAAGAGACCATCCAGTCCCTCCAGGACGCCCTCCCGTATCCGCTTCATCCCCACCTTGTGCAATGGCTTCGGATTCACGACGGTGCCCTGCCAGGCAGTTCCCTCTGGCCGTTCCGGTACTCCCCGGTCAAGGCTGAGGGCATGGAGGGTGGTCCGCAGCATTTCAGGGAGGCTTTTGATGACTTCCGCAGTGAATTTACGGATGACGGGTTGGACCCCGAAGGTCCGGAAGGACCGTGGGATCCGCCGAATGCATACGAGTTCTGGGTGCCCATTGCAGTCACCAATACCGGTGAGTACCTCGCGGTCGACCACCGTCCTGGCGACACCTACGGAAGCATCCGGGAGATCGATTATGAAGGTTCGGATCCGTGGGGCGTGATCCGATGGGCGAGCCTGGGGGAAATGCTCGACGAGATCGCGGACGGCCTTGAATCCGGCTCGGGTGTCCAGGGCCGCGGGCGAACGTACCGCTACGTCCCCCAAGTGATCCAGACGCCACCGACCATCACCGACCCCCCACTGTCCGGGGCGCCGGTGGTGATCGACGGAGATCTGGTGAATCGCCTTGACTGGCGGATCGAGCGATAGCATCCGATGTGAAGAGGCCCCGCCCAATAGAAGGGCGGGGCTCCTTCTTCTTACGCGCTAGGGCCTGACCAGGCCTGGGGCGTCAATGAAATACGGATCTTCGTCCAGCATCCTTTGCTTGGAATAGAACCCGTTGAGACGGCGACCTGCCGTTTCGTTCTGACCACCGTGCATCGACGCTCGGGCGCACTTCTCCTTGTACGTGGGAGTGCCGCCGAAGGGCGGGCGCTCATCGTCGTACACTCGCCACTTGCCGTCACCACCCTTGCGCGCATACGCCTGGAGGCATTCGCCTCCGTTGGCGACCCCGGTCGCTCCGCCACTTTCCTTTGTGCTTGCGAAGGCATATTCGTCGCACTGAACAGCCGCGTTCTTGTTCGCCGGATCGGGAGTGGCCAGCGGGTGCGCTACGAGCTGGTACGCCCCGCTCTTGGGGCAGACAACCCCGCGGTTGGCATCCGCCTTTGCTCCGTCGAATTCACGGCGCAAAGGACTGTTGTGCTTCTTACTGCCGGGATGCCAATCGAGTTTGTCGCGCATCTCCAGGTAGTACAGGGCGGCACCTTCGGCGTTCTTCAGCTTCAGGTTGAACGTCGGCGTGTACTTCGGGAAGACACAGCCCACCGAGGTGTTGGCGCGCATGATCTGGTCGCAGCGGACCTGCTCCCAGAACACCCAACTCGGTTCGGTGATCTTCACCGAGGCGGGCGCGGCGGACGCCTTGAAGCCGAGGAAGTTGCCCCGGTCGAACTTCTGCTGCTGACCGGCGGCGGCGGTCTTCCAGGTGAACCTGCGCGTCTGGACCGTCTGTTCGGTCACCGAGGAGGTGGTGGTCCAGGAGGTCGGCCCGGTGAATTCGGGGCCGACGAACTCCCTCTGGCAGACTGTGTCACCGCCACACGTGACGTCCCAGTAGTCGAGCGTCACGGTGCCGAGCGCGCCGTCGATGGACAGGGGCGCGATGGTGTTCTGCTGAAGCCACTCAGCGCCCTTCGTGCCCTTCGTGTTCAGTTTGATCTCTTCGCGGACGAGGAACATGGCCGTGCCGATGAGCTTGGGCGGCTCATTGGGGCTGATTCGCCACCATTGTGCCACTACGCCGATCTTGTGGCAGCCCTCATCGCGGGTGAGCGTGTATCCGCCGACGGTCGGGTCGTTGCACCAGGGGACAAGAGGGTTGGCCGGCGCCGCGAGCGCCTTCGCCGCCGCTCCTATCTCTGCGTTGTAGGTACGGCTCTGGCACAGCTCGATCTCAGGGCTGTCGGTCTTGTGACAGTGGCTCCGGTCCCCCGGCTGCGGATCGGTCGTCACGCCGTCCGGGGAGGCTTGTTTCTCTGGAGTGTCCACCTCCTCATACGGCTCCTCCTCCGGGTCCACCGGCTCCTCGGGCTGCTCGCCGGAATCCGGTACGGCGGTGTCGCCGCTGATCGGAGCCTTGCCCGTGCCGTAGTCGTAGGCCTTCTCCGGGCCCTTGTTGTCCGCGCGGTCGACCGTGCGCCCCTCGGTCCGGTTCATGTCACGCTCAGCGGGCGTGCCCGTCACCGTGCTGGGCTGGCCTGCGACAGCGGGCTTTTCAGCACTCCAGGCGCCACCGTTGGTACGGCTCTCGACGCCTCGGACATCGTCACCGGCCGCAGGCGTGACATCGAACTTGCCGTCGCCCTTGTTCGGCGTCCACGCGCCCTCGGGATAGTCGGGCGAAGCAATCTTCGAAGGAGCCGCCGGTGCGGTGGTGTCGACGACGAACTGGGTCCAGGGGGACCAGTTGAGGTTGTAGTGCGTGCCGTCGTAGGCGTTGGTGCGGAACTTGTACGTCCGGCCGTCCTTGAGCTGACCGGCCGGTACGGTCACGCTGACCGGCTTGCCCTGTTCGCCGTACGGAGACAGGAGCAGCCCCTCGCCGAGCGGCGTTGTGACAGGCGTGTTCGTGGCGGCGTCGTAGACCTGGAACGTGCCGTTGACCTGGTCGCCGTCCGCGTCGGTGAACGTGTCGCGCAGGATGGGCGTGGTGGTGTTGACGGCCCACACGCCGGCGTAGGACTTGAACGGTGCACCGGCCTGCCGGCTCGTTCCGTCCGAGGGCCGGTAGTTGTGGGTGACGGTGAGCTTGGGTGGTTGGCCGTGTTGTTGGCGGAGTTGACACGCTTCCACTCGTGGATGTCGCTCTCGCTGGAGGCGCGCAGCCCCATGCCGGAGACGTTCCACTTCTGGCCGGCCCAGTACTGGGCGAGGGTGGTGACGTCGGCGGTGATCCATCCGTCCGTCGCGGTGCAGTTGGGGTTGCCGCGTGTGGCGGTGGAGCTCGCGTACTTCGCGCTCATGGCGGGCTGGTTCGTCCAGCGGCTGGAGGTGGTGGCGTTGTTCGCCGCCCACACCTCCCACGGCTGCGCGGTGCAGTCGGTGTTGCCCGAGTGGAAGTTCCACAGCGACAGGGTCGCCTTTGACACGAGTGCGTCCGCGATGGGGGCCGTGTTCCAGGTGATGAAGGAACGGGCGGTGCGGTAGGTGCCGTCGGCGTTCTTGGTGCCGGGGTTGCCGAAGTCCAGCTCGGTGTCGCCGGACCAGTCAACCGTCTCGCCCTGCTGGACATAGGTGTCGAACAGGTTGCCCAGGGCGGAGGTCGACGGGTCGACCGTCACCGGGTACTGGGTGGCCGGGTCGGCGAGGAACTTCGCGTCGGGGGTGATGACCAGGTCCACGGCGCCGCGGCCCTTGTTGACGACCTTCATACCGACGTGGGCCCGGTTCTCGTGCTTTCCGGACCGTTTGTCGACCGAGGCGTCCCACATGACGGGGGCGGGCATCGTCGCCCGCACTTCACCGGTCGAGATGTCGGTGAAGGACACCGAGCCGTCCTGGTTCCCTTCGGCCGCCAGCCCCTTGGCCCTGATGGGCAGCGTGTACGAGTAGCTGCCCGCGGTCGGCTTCTCGGCGATCTCGACGAACTGCTCGAACCCGGTGCGTGTCGCTTCGACGATCACATCGGCGCCGGGAACGGCGTTCGTGTAACGGGCGGTCGTGCCGTGAAGTTCGGGCTGGGGGAGGCCGCCTTTCCACTGCAGCGTCACGGACCGGTCTCCGCTGCCCATCGTGACCAGGTCCGTCGGGGCGGCCTTGCTCGCCGCGCTCAGCGACGCCGCCGGCTTGCTCGCCTTCCCGGCCAGGCGGAGTCCGCTCGGGTGGGACCTTGCCCGGACCTCGCCGCCTGCCGCGGTGGTGAGGGTGGCATCGACCTTCCGCCACCGACCGTCGCGCCACACCCGCTCGGGCCCGGTGGTGAGCTCGGTGGTCAGCGTGCCGTCCGGGTTCGCGACCGTGTAGGTGGTGGCCGTCGTCTCATCGGTGACGGCTACCTTCTTCCCGGTGCGCCTCGCCTCTGTGACGGCCCACGCTGTGGAGCCCTTGGCGTGCTCGGCTGCCCAGGCGATGTCCGATTCGAGGATGTCGGCCTTCGACGGCTGCTGCACCGCCGTGGCCGCGTCCGGCTTCGGCGTCGACGCGGCGCTGGTCGGCTGTGTGGCGCCCGTTAAGAGCGCGACTTCGGCGACGAGGAGCAGCGAGGCACCGGCCGCTATACGTGACCGGCGCCGTGCCACTGGCTCTCTGTACGGAGACACGAACGTTCCTGCCCTTCCCTGTAAGGAATGCAAACACGTGTGCGAATGCGTGTACGAGCACAGGACACTAGGCAGAATCGGTGGGCGAGCGCAGCGAGTTATCGGCCATGGCTCGCATGTGACGTCGGGTACCCGCGAGTTGAAGCGGCTGTCGGCTCGCAAACGCGGCAATGATCACACTGGCGTACGCGGGTCGGACCGTCCCCACTCGTGTTGCAGGGCTCCGGTCGACGCCGGTCGTGGATCTGCTCACCGGGAGCCCGACCGGTTCTTACGCTGCCGCCAGCTGCCGAGCCGCGGTCTCCGGGTGTGGAGTGAACGTCCAAGTCGTCACCGACCCGGCCGGCGAGGTGCTGTGAATCTCGCCCTCCCTTCCGGGCCGCACCCACGACCTGACCGCCGCCCGCACCCACAGGATCATCCAAATCTGCGAACGCCAGGTCCTCCCGGTCCTCGCCGACCGCGCCGGCCCCCACGTCGCCACCGGCCTCAAACGGCCACCCGGCGGAGAACTCGCCCGTGCCGCCCTCGTCTCCAATGGAATCCGGGAACGATCAGCGCTGAGAAAACGGCCGCACACACCGAGCATTCGCGCCGCACCCGAGGCCGCCGCCCGCCACGAGATCGCGGCCGCGGCTGTACGTCGTCGTCTGTCTCCTCCAGGCGTCGCACCCTGCCCAGGCGCCTCGGCAAAGCGGGGTGGATGTGCTGGAGGAGGCGACGTAGAGGCTCGTGGATTGCGGTGGGGTGGCCACCGGGATGCCGGCCGCACACCGAAACCCGGCCGGCCCGGTCGCCTGCTACGGGAGCTCGGGGATCAGGGGCAGCCACTCCGTGATGTCCCGCTGGGTCGGATCGTCTTCCTGCAGCATGTCTTGAATGACTGCCAACGGTGTGAGCATGTTCTTGATCCGCCTCAGGTGAAGCATCTGCGGGCCCGGAGCGCGCCGGTACTCCGCCGCCAGTCGGAGCGCGTCTGCGCGCGTGAGGTCGAGGTGCGTCTTCACGTACGCGCAGAGGTCGCCGATCCGCCGGGCTTCGTCCTCTTCGCTCTCCCCGAACTGTCGGATCATGTAGGCGCGCACAAGAGCCGATTCGGCCACCGCCTTCTTCGGATCCTCCGGGGCTGACGCGTGCTTGCCGGAGATGGCCGTCAACGCGAGGTGTCCCCAGCGGATCCGGATTTCCGTGGAGTACGCGTCGGACTGCATCCTCCCGACGCTCAGTTCGCGCAGCTGTTCCCAGTTCTCCGCCCCCTCAACAGCATCGTCACCGCCCTGGACGCGTCGTTCCAGGTCGTCCAGCGAGCAGCCTGAGATGGCACTCACGAGCACTCCTTGATGACCCTCGGTCGACCACTGTCAGAACACCGAAATGCCAGCACGCTGAAACGCTTCCTTTCCTACCTCAAGGCTTTCGATTGACGGTTTGTAGTGACCGCTCTTGTTGTTGACTTCCATTCCGAAGTATGCGCCGTCGGCGCCTGCGATCTCCGCTTCACCGGCTGCTCGCACGGGGTCGCCATTGGTCAGAACGGGATGCTTGAGTTCGACGCCGCCGACGTGTTTCGGAATGATCACCAAGTCTCCGTCCATGGTCACCGCCCACTTCACCGTGCCCGAATTGATGACCTCGTCGAAACCGTCGTCCCCCACTCTGAGCGGCTTCACTCCCAGGCGCTCTGCGTCCGCGAGTTCACCCGCCAGCTCGTTCGGCATTTGATTCTCGAATTTGCAGGGGTTCAGGCCCAGAGGATCTGCCCAGGTGAGTGGGTTCTTGACGTATGTGGCTGGGTTGGGGGCTGGAAGGAGGCCCAGTGGGTCCGTGGAAAGGAACCGTGAGGTCTCGGGATCGTAGTGACGAAAGAAGTTGTAATGCAGTCCGGTCTCGGGGTCGAAGTACTGGCCGGGGAAGCGAAGGGGTGTGTAAGCCGTGCTCGACGCTGCCCACGTGGTGGTGCCCCACAGTGTGCTACGCGTACGCCAGGCCAGCGTCCCCGACTCGTCGATCAATTCCCTGGGGCTACCCACGAGGTCCGTGACGATCGCGAAGAATCGCTGGTCTATCTCATCTTGGGCGGACGTGGAGATGCGTTCGGTCTGAGCAATCGGACGCACGCCGTCGTGATCCCAGGTCAATGTGACCCAATGCGGCGACGACACGCCGTGAGAGGTCTGCTCACAGAGGGTGGCTCGATCCCACGTGAAGTCGACCTGTTCGATCGGCGTCTCCCCGTCGTCGGCCAGTCTCTGTTTGGCCATCCGGCGGCCGAGCGGGTCGTACAGGTACCGCCACGATGTGCCGTCCGGCGTGACGACACCCGTCAGCCGGTCTTCTGCGTCCCACCTGTATCGCCATGTGTCGGGCTTCCGTGACAGCCTCGTCTTCTGGCGCAGGACCACACGTCCTTGTGCGTCGTGCCGGAAGCGGACACCTCCCGCTTGAGTGAGGCGTGTGCCGTTGTAGGTGCGGGTGCCCGCCGCCTCTTGTCCTGGGTGTGATCCGGGCCAGGCTGCCTGGACTTGGTTCCCCGCCTCGTCGTAGGCGTACCGCTCGGTCCAGTCCACGGCGTGCACGGCGGTCACGCGGCCCGCCGCGTCCAGTTCGAAGGTGCGGTCTCCGGAGAGCTGGTCCTCAAGGGAGATCACATTGCCGTCGGCACGATAGGTGTAGGAGCGGTGCTGGAGGGCGCGGCCCTGACTGGTGGTGCGTTGGTGCCTGAGACGTCCCGTCCCGTCGTACTCGTGTGTGAGCACGAGAGCGTCCCCCACGACTCGGGTCAGCTCTCGACCCACCGCGTCATGTGTGAAGTCGATCGTGCGACCCGATGCAGTGACTTCGCTCCGATTGCCGGCCGGGTCGTACGCCCATGTGCTGACGGCTCCGCTGGGGGTCGTGCGGCTTGTTCGGCGGTTGAGGGAGTCGTAGGTGAACTCCAGCTTCTTGCCGTTCACGGTTTCAGAACGGAGCCGTCCGGACCGGTCCCGCAGTCTTGTCAGCGTCACGTCACGGCTCGCCGCCACGGCGAGCTCGTCGAAGATGTCGTATTCGTATGTGGTGACAGCGCCCTCGGCCTCCTTGCGTACGACCTGTCCGAGAGTGTTGCGCTCGTACCGCACCTGCTGCCCAAGGCCGTTGGTACGCGCGGTCAGGCGGCCTGCGCGATCGTAGGCGTAGCTCAATGTGCGGCCGTCGAAGTCGCTTTCGGAGAGCAGACGTCCAACCGGGTCGTATGCGTAGGCCCACTTCAGGCCTTGGGGGTTCGTGACCCGCAACAGGTGCAGGTTGCTGTCATGGGCGAACTCGTAGCGAGCGCCGTCAGGGTCTGTGCGTGCGGCGAGGAGGTCGAAGTCGGTGTACTCGAAGGCGGTGACGCCGCCGATGGCGTCGGTGTGCGTCAGGCAGTTGCCCTCACCGTCATAGGTCCACGACTGCTCCGTGCCGTCGGAGTCGATGCGGCGGGCGATTCTGCCTTCGACGGTCCAGTGGAACCGCGTGACGGCTCCAAGGGGATCGGTGATCGACACCGGACGGCCGAAGGCGTCGCGCTCGTAGCGTGTGACGGCGCCCAGCGGGTCAGTGATGGCGATCGGCAGCCCGGTGCGGTCGCAGAGCACGGCCGAGCTGTGGCCGAGGGCGTCCGTGACCGAGGAGAGATGGCCGTGCGCGTCGTAGGCGAAGCGGGTCGTGGCGCCGGAAGGCCCTGTGACCGAGGTGCGGTTGCCGCGGTCGTCGAAGGTCTGGCGGGTCACGTTTCCGTCCGTGCCGACGACCCGGACAGGGAGTCCGAGGCCGTTGTACTCGGCCCGTGACTGGCGGCCGTCGGGGCGTTCCACCTCGACGAGTCGGCCGTGGTCGTCGAACGTGGAGCGGCTGACGTAGCCGACGGGGTCGGTGCGGCAGAGGAGTCGGTTGCGATTGTCGTACTCGTAGCGGGTGACGCCGCCGAGCGCGTCGATCTCTGCGACGACCTGGGCACGGTCGTTGATCAAGTGACGTTCAGTATGGCCGAGGCCGTCCGTGATCGAGGTGATGCGCAGGCCGGTGCCCGGATCCGTCTCGTCCCAGGAGAAGTGGCTCTCCAGGTGCCCGTTGGTTCCTGACTGGTAGACGCAGCGGTCCTGGTCGTCGTAGACGTAGTCGAACCGGCTGCCGTTGGTGTCGGTCCAGGACGTGATGCGGCCGATCCCGTCATAGCCGAACGTGACGGGCCGTTGGCTGGAGTTGGTGATGTCGGTGAGGTGGCCGTCGGTGTAGCCGTAGCGGAGGATCTCCTGGTCAGATCCGTCCGCAGCCGCGCCCGCGAGGTGGAGGGCCGTGATTCGGCCCTCGCTCGTGGTGAGCTTCAGGTGGTAGCCGCCGTGGTGGACGATCGACGTCGGTGCACCGGTCTCGTCGTGTTCGAAGGTGATCCAGCGGCCGTTGCGGTCGTCGATCTGGGTCAGGAGCGCGAGCCCGCCGTTGCGGTCTGTGAAGTGCCGTACAGTGCCGGTCCCCGGGTCGGTGATGGTGTAGCCGTCGTCCGTGCGGTCCAACGGCCACGCCCTGCCATGGGTCGGCACGACAGGGACGCCGGGGGCGGGGTGAGGGTAGGCGAGCAGGCTTCCCTCGTCGCAGGCGAACACGACTCCCTCGGAGTCGATCTGCAAACGCTGGTCGGCGGTGGAGGACCAGCCGGGGCCGAACCAGCCGCCCGAACGGCGGGAGGAGTCGTATACGCGCCGGAAGGCCAGTGGGAGCGAGCCGGGAAGTGCGATGTCGGTCTGCGGCAGGAGCATGCGGCCGGTGGCCACATCGACGGGGTCCTTCTTGCAGATCGTCTCGCTGCACTCCTTGCTGTTGCTGTCCGGGTTTCTCTCGTGATCTCCCCGGGTGCTCCCGGGTTTGTGCCCGTCGGGCAGGTGTTTGCTGATAGTCACCAGGCCCTTGACCGCTCCTGCGCCCTTGGTGCCAAGGATTTCGGGCACGAGTCGGCCGAGGAACTCGGAAGGGTCGCCCTTGGCGGCTTCCCAGGCGTTCTTCAGCGCGCGGTCGGGGTTGGCGACGGTGGAGGCCAGGCCGGCGAGTGTCGTGTTGACGCCCTTCCAGTACTCGGCCGGGTGGGTCAGGTTGTAGGCGTCGATCGGGTTGACCGAGCGGACGAAGTTGACGATGCCCGCGGTGCCTTTGACGATGCCGCCGCCGAAGTGGGCCAGCTCGATGCCCTGCCCCACACCCCAGTCCGCGATCTCCAGCACGGCCTTCTCCCGGCCGGTGGGCTCCTTCGGAGCATGCGCGAGCGCGGCGTGGACGGCGGTCTTCGCGCTCTCGCCGGCCTCGTTGCGGGCGGTGCGGGCGTCCTTGAGGATTTCCTGGGCGCGCTGCCGCTTGGCCTTGCCCGGGTCGGAGAACTCCTCGGTCATCTTGAAGTCCTTGAGCCACTTGCCGACCTCGGGGTTCTCCGCGGAGAAGCCCTTGCGCGCGAGCGTGTGCACGCCGTCGCCCT
>NZ_JBEXRZ010000240.1:0-10864 GCF_040613325.1 Streptomyces sp. NPDC006283
GCCTGCTGTTGGTGATCTACGCCTACGGCACGAACACCGGGATCAAGGCCGTCGCCTCCGGCGGCCACGGCCACACCGAGGACGAACTGCGCTACGTGCGCCGCCGGTATCTCACCCCGGAGACGGCCCGGCAGATCACCATCGAGATCGCGAACGCCACCTTCGCCGCCCGCAGTGCCGAGTTGTGGGGCCAAGGCTCGACCGCGGTGGCCTCCGACTCCACGCACGTGAGGGCCTACGACCAGAACCTGTTCACCGAGTGGCACTCGCGCTACAGCGGCCGTGGGGTGCTCATCTACTGGCACGTGGAGAAGAAGTCCCTGGCCATCCACTACCAGCTGATCAACTGCACCGCTTCCGAGGTCGCCGCGATGGTCGAGGGCGCGATGCGGCACGGCACCACCATGGACGCCGCGGTCGAGCACCTGCGGGGTCTTCCAGCGGATGAGCGGGAGCACGACGTCCTGGACGAGGACGTGGCCCGCTCTCGCCGCTCAAGCATGCCAACCTCAACTGCCTGGGCCGCTACAGCTTCGCCGCCCGTCCGCCGCGTGAGGGGCTGCGGTCCCTGCGGGACCCGGCGACCGTGCACCTCGACGAGGACGACGGCGAGCAGGACTGACCGTCGGGAGCCGACCACGGCGATGCATTTCGGGCGACACTGCTCACAGGCACAACACCCTCAGTTGTTCGTTATAGTGAACGTATAGTTCGCTATCTATCCTAGCGAGGGTGTCATGCAGGTTCCCGCCTACTACGCAGATACATACGAAGCACAGGCCCGCACCCAGGTGGCCGCCATAGGCGAGCACGACGGCGCACCGTGGGTGGCGGTCGAGCACTGTCTGTTCCATCCGCAGGGCGGGGGTCAGCCCGCCGACCGCGGGTGGGTGGACGGTCATGAGATCACTCCCGTACGCGACCACGACTCCGGGCTGGTCATGGCCGTGGCCTGCGGCGACGACGCGCTGCCGGAATTCTCAGCCGAACAGCCGGTCGAGGTCCGCATCGACCTGCCGCTGCGCACCGAGCATGCCGCGCTGCACACGGCCGGCCACCTGATCGAGGCGGCCGGACGGGCCCAGGGCTGGGTCCTGGCCGCGAACAACCACTTCCCCGGCCAGGCCCGGATCGAGTTCACCGCGCCGCAGCCTGACGCCCGCCTGGACACCCCGGAAGGCCGGGAGGATGCCACCGAGGCGCTCCGTGCCGAGGTTGCCAAGGCCATCGCGCAGGATTGGCCGGTGACCTGGGAGAACGATGCCGAGGGGCGCCGCATCGTGCACCTGGCCCATCTGCACTCGGCGCCGTGCGGGGGGACCCACGTGCGAAGTCTCGGCGACCTCGCCGACGTCGTGCTGCCGACCCTGAAGGTCAAGAAGGGCCGGATCCGCGTCTCCTACAGCGCCGGCCACCGGGAGCGGTCATGACACCGCCGGGGGAGCGCCGGCCCGCCAGCAGCACCGCGATCGCGGTCGGAGCCCAGATCCGCCAGCGCCGGGAGCAGCGCGGCATGAGCAGCGCCGAGCTGGCCCGCCGGGCGGGCCTGAGCAAGGCGACGCTCTCGCAGCTGGAGGCCGGGCGGGGCAACCCGACCATCGAGACCCTCGACGCGCTCGCGATCGCCCTGCGCATCCCACTGACCGACCTGCTCGCCCGCGACATCGACCCGGGACCGGTGTTCGTGCCCGGCACCGACCTGGCCGACGGAGAAGTGGGACGCGAACTGCTGCGCCGCATCAGCAGCGGCAACAGCCTGGAGATCTGGCGGCTGCGCATGCCCCCCGGCACCCATCTGGACGGCGTGCCGCACGCCACCGGCACCATCGAGCACCTGCTGGTCTCCTCCGGCCACCTCACAGCCGGACCCGGCGATGCCCCCACCGACCTGCACCCCGGCGACCTGCTCGCCTTCGCCGGAGACGCCCCGCACATCTACCGCACCGGCCCCGAGGCGGCCGACGTCACCGTCGTCATCGCCTCCCCCATCATCAGCTGAAAGACCCCTGAACATGAACATCACCGCCCCACCGTGCCCGGCACCCAGCGGATATTCACCAGCGACAACACCGCCGGCGCCTCGCCCGAGATCGTCCAGGCCGTCACCGCCGCGGCCGCCGGCCAGGACCTGCCCTACGGCGCCGACCGCCATACGGCCAGTGCACGCGCCCGCTTCGCCGAGTCTTCGAACGCGACGTCGACGTCCTGCCCGTCTCCACCGGGTCCGCGGCCAACGCCCTGAGCCTGGCCGCCCTCACCCCGCCCTGGGGCAGCGTGCTGTGCCACTACGACAGCCACATCAGTACCGACGAGTGCGGCGCACCGGAGTTCTTCACCAGCGGGGCCAAGCCGTCGGTCTGCCCGGCGACGATACGCCAAGATCGATGTGGAGCAACTCGCGACACGGTCTTGCGAGACGCTCACACCGGACGCTCAAGCCGGCGTGCGTGCCCTGCTGCACGAGCGGCGCGCCTGGGCATGCGCGGTGGCCGGGATAGCGCCGGAGACCGAACGCGCCCTGGACGCAGCCCAGGAAGCGCTGAACAGCGCGGACGGCTCGCCGCAGCCCGACTGGGCATCCTAGGTCGACCAGAGGGAGCTGCAAATCATGGGCGGCCGGTGCTAGACCGAGCTACGTCGCTCCCTGCGAGCCGTGCCGGTATTGGAGAGTGCGCTCGCCGGGTTCGACGACAGCCACGCTCGTGACAAGGCTCTGTACCTGACATGGTTGGCCGACTCGTACATGACGGCCGGGGAGGTCGAGCAGGCCGCCAAGGTGACCTGCCGAGCGCTCGACCTGACCAACGGCGTCGCCTCCGTCCGGCCACGGCGACGACTGCAGCCGGTCCTCGAGCGCCTCGCCGCGCACCGCGGGGTCACAGCCGCCGACGAGGCGCTCGACAAAACCGCGCTCTGACCTACTTTCCGCTCTCCGGGCTGGTGTTCTGGGACAGCCAGTTCAAGCACCCGGGGGAACCGGCCACGATCGGCACGGCCTGCACCTGAGGCGTCTCCCACGGGTGGTGCTTGAGGAGGTGCGCCTCGAGCGCCGGGTACCGGTCGGTGTGGGTGCTGAGTAGCAGCTGCCACTCCTCGCCGGTGCCGAACTCTCCGAGACGCCAGAAGAGGGACGTCTCGGGCCCGATGATCTGGGCCCCGGCGGCCAAACGCTCTTTCACGACGGACTGGGCCAACTGGACGGCCTGTTCACGGGTCTCGATCGCGGTCGATACCTGCACGTAGTCTGTCATGGACGCGACCCTCCCGCCGCTGGCCGTCCCGACGAACCGGCCGCTGAGCTCGGGTGCGTCATCTGGATGCTGGCCGCCAGGAGGAGGCGACCCCTCCCTGTGAATAGCCCCGTACCGCCCAGGGGCCGTCTACCGGCACGCCGCTGGCAGGCATCACGCGCTCGAGGGTTGCGGGCGGCACGTACCGCGTCCAGGGCGTTCAGGCCGAGGGTCGGACACGGCGGCGGGGCCGGCCGTACGGGAGCCCTACACCGGCGCAGTCGGTGATCACGACGGCGAAGCCCTTGTCGAGCAGCATGTTCATCGTGAACGACTCGTAGTCGTCTCCGGCGACCATGCGCCATGGACGGCGAGCAGCGGACCGCGTTGCCGTGGGTGCCGGGCGTGAACAGGACGTGTGGGCGCACGGGGCGGGGGCTTCTTGCAGGGCACGAGGACCATGCCGGTCGCCGGTACGTACCGCACTGTTCCGCGGTGGTGGATCCGAGCGGGTCCGCGTTGGTCGGGTGCGCCAGCCTGGTCCGGTATTTGACCCTGCGCCGACGCCGGGATGAGTGGATCGCGCTCGGTGTGGGAAGAACTGAGGTTGCTCGTCCTGTCCGCCTACGACCGCATGATCGGCGACCCTCGGTGATCATGAAGCGTGAGAACTCCATGATCGGGAACCGTGCCTGCACCACTGCAACCGGCTGAGGCGCCCTTGGCCCTAGGAGTGAAGGCCCCGCGCAGGCTCCCCAATGAACAGGCTCCGCGCCACCGATGCGGCTGGGTGGCGCGGAGCCGTTCAGGACAGACAGCTCCAGCCGCCGCAGGTTCTACGGCCCCCGGTCGAGTCCCGACGGATGCGAGTGGAGCGCAGGAGAGGCTTCTAGCTAGGCGGCCCTCGTTGCGGGCAGCGGTCGCATCATGCATCCGCCCAGGTCCCAGAGCATCGGTCCATAACGTGCTGCCCTTGTAGTCAGCAATCACGGTGGCCTTCATGGTGTTCTGCTTCTTCTTGCCGGAGACGAACACTCGCCGCCCGCCGCGGCCGGCCACAGGCCGGCGAACCTGGATCTCGGTGGCGTCCAGACGAAGCTCGATACCCTCAGCCTCTGCGTAGGCGAACACATCCGCCAGCGTCCGAAGCCGCAGGCCGGGACGGTCGGGTCCCCCGCCCGGCCTGCAGGGCGCGTATCTCACCGATCGCGCGGGTGACAGTAGAGCGGTCGACACCGAACAGCAGCCCCAGCACCGAGTGCGGGAGGTCATGCCGCAGATAATCAGCGTGGCCATCAGCCGGTCGACGAAGACCAGCTGATGCCAGGCACCGGCCCCCGCAGCCCGCTTCCTCACGCCGCCGCGTGCATCGTGACGGCGGCCCTCGACACCGGCCTGCCACGGCTGTGCCAACTCCTCGATCAGGCATGCGAGATGACTCGGCAGATACCCGTAAACAGCCGATGCGCCAGGACCGTTCGATTCGCCAAGATCGCCACGGGCGGATCATGCCATCCACCAGCGACAACGCCGCAACGCCCCCTCCCCCATTACACGCACCAACCCGTAAGCCGTCAGCTGGCCTTCGAGGGTTCGGGGCCGGCGGGGACGGCTGCGTCGTCGACGACGGCCTGAGGGACCTCGGTGGGTGGCTTGCCCTTCTCGATCCGGTCGACCACCGGGGCGATCGCGTCGTACATCCGCCGCGCGAGCTGCTCGATCGATTTATCCGCGAACGCGCCGCCGCTGACGTCCTCTTCGAGTGTCTTGAGGTAGTCACGAGCTGCGAGCCGATGAGTGTGATCTCGACCAGGCCGTCCGGCCGCGCCGCCGAGCTTGCGGGGCTTAGCGTCCTCGTGCGAGTCGACCCTGTACTTGCCGGTCTTGGTGCACTCCCACAAGTGGTCAAGAGTTCACCACTCACCTTCGCCACTACTGGTGTCGCCGGTCGAACCGACGCTGTCACCAGTGTTGTTGCCGTAGTTGTTGACTCCCCACGGGTCTCCACCGCCTGCATCGGCCTGTTCGGGATGCGTCAGGGGCTGGGCAGCCGACGGCTCCTGCGCCTGCTGCTGGCCGTGGTACTGCTGCGAGATGTCAGCGGACTGCTCGTTCTTCTGCCCATCGGAAGGCAGCACGACAGTCGGCAGCACCGGCGGGTCCAGCTGCGTCGGCGGCTGCGCACCAAACGTCTGCTGCCTCCACTGGTCCCACCAACCCGACGACAGCGGACCATCAGCCGCCGACGTGCCCCCGTTCCCAACCAGTGCCACAGCTTGCAACTCTGCCTGCGGCTGTTGAGGCTGCTCTGTCTGAGCCTGTTGCTGCGCGGCAGCGGGAGTAGCACCAGGGTCACCCGCCGGAGCATCCGCCCGCGCCTGCTGCTCCCCGGGAGCGGCCGGGTCGGCCGGTTTAGCGTGCTCACTACCGGACGGTTGTGTGACAGCCTGCTGTTCCTGTCCCGGCTGTATGGTCGGCGAGTTGGGGTTGTACGTCCACTGGCCGCCTCCGGTCTTGTTGCCCGTCCAGGTCCATTGCGGATCCTTCTCGCCCGTGAACTCGTGATGGTCACCAGCCCACGTGAAGCCGTTTGTGGGGTTCTGGGCGGTGCTGGCATGGCTCTGGCTGGTCTTCTGTTCGGCATCCCTGGCCAAGGCGTCACTCAGTACTGCTTTTCCATCCCGTATACGCTGTGACTGGTCGTCACCGGGGCGGTAGTGACTGCTCACAACAGCGACCTCGTCCGCATTCGGCTCGACAGGATTCCCTTTGTGAGTATCGGGGCCACAGCCCTGCGGCTGTGGAACCCCGTTTTCTTGTGTATTCATGATTGAGTCGCAGGTTGTCTCATCCGCTGGGTGGTCCAGCCCGCCAACGTGCCCCAATTCGTGACCAGCCAGGAAGAGACCATCTGCCTTCACGTCTTGAAGCCTTGCTTTCTTCGCCGCTTCTAGCGAACTGAAATGGCGCACTCTTTCCACCCGTTTTCCCTTCGCTGAGCTCCAAACGCTATCCCTGAGTTCGTATTCGCCATTGCTACCTTTGCGGACGGGCTGCGAATTTACAAAATCTGCCTTACTGCGGTCGTAAATCCAAGGATTGAGTCGCATTTTGCCTTCTGCGGCTACGACCTCGCCCCGTACGGACTCATCCAATTCAATGTCCAATTGATGCTCTTGCTCTACGCCCGCTGGGCGGAGCCAGTTCCATCCAAGCCTTTTGTTCCACGTGTCTGCGGCAGCTGTGATGCTCTGCTTCGCGTACTCATGGACATTGGGGTTGAATCCGTAGTACACGCTGCCGTCTTTGGCGGGGGCTACCCAGTAGCCCATGTCTTGCGCTTTGGCCGAGCTGGTGGTGGCGGCTGCTATTTGTAAGCCGCTGGTGACGGCGAGGCTTGCGGCTGTTACGGTAAGGAAACGTTTGTTCCTCGGATTGGCGGCGGCCCTTTCCATGCGATGGCGCCCTCGCTGCTTGTCGCTGTGACTCATTAGATTCCTCGTCTGGAAAGTGTCTGTGCTGGCGGGTTGGGTTGGTTCGCGCTGTCGTCTGCTGCCGGCGTCGAGGCCTGCGATAGCTATGTGAGTCGATGCCTGATATTTCGAATTGGATTCACCAGGCTGCGGGTGACTGTGGGATGTGCCCTCTCCTCGTACGGGCCCACAAACAGTCGGCGGTGAACGCTTCACCCCTCCAGCGTCGCTGCCGACTGGCATCGCCGGTCGAACCGGCTCTGGCACCTGTGTTATTGCCGTAGCTGTCCGTTCCCCTCTCAGGCGGTGTGCGCACTTGCCGCGATCACCAGCTAGCCTGTTACCGCGGGTAGCAGATTTAGACGATATCGTTGCCAACTGGACTGTCAAGACATAGGGAAATGTTCACGCGACGAGGCGAGGCCGATTTACTTGACGTTAAAGCGACCCTGCTCGACAGTGTGATGTTTGTGAGAGTGTCAGAACTCCATCGATGTAGGGCCGTTGAGCTCGAACGCTGCGGCGGGGAGCTGAACAACGATCAATCC
Organism: Streptomyces sp. NPDC006283; assembly: GCF_040613325.1. Lineage (NCBI taxonomy): Bacteria > Bacillati > Actinomycetota > Actinomycetes > Kitasatosporales > Streptomycetaceae > Streptomyces > Streptomyces sp. NPDC006283. The sequence goes on from NZ_JBEXRZ010000240.1 coordinate 7,252, forward strand.
CGGGGCTCGCAGTGAGGGTTCATCGGATCCCCGGTAGGTACCGGTATATGCGATTTGACCGAATGCAGGCACTCTGGCTGCTCCGGTCGGCATTCTGCCTTTCAGGGTGGTTATCGATCATTGAGCCCTTTCATCCTGGCCACTGATCGGGTGACGGCGGCTGGGCACGCAACGCACGAGGCCCCCGCGCCCGTTGAGGGAGGTGTTCGAAGTCTCAACCCATCGGCACAGGAGCCTCGGGCGCCCCCGTTCTCGCCGACCGCGCCTACCAGGGAGCCGGACCGTGGGTGACCACCGGGCGCAAACGGCCTCCCGGCGGCCACCCGCCCTGACTCCAGCAGCCGCTACCACGCGCAGCAGCAGATCTTCTTGCGCAGCCGGCGACAGCCGCCGCATGTCCCCACCTCGATCACACTCAACCGACGACCAGGCAACCCAACGGTTCCGCCTCAATAGCTCGCATTCCCGGCTGGCCATGTTCAGGCTGGACGTCGTCACCGCGCTCGATGAGATTAAACCGGCGGGCTCTAGATTTCCCCGAATGGCGTAGCTGTCGATCTTGGGTGACGCTGGGAGCTGAGTCGTCCACGAGGAAGACGTATCCGGGAGAGACCGTGCCCGAAGCAACATCCCTGGAGGAGACCGTGCTCGTACCGATAAGGCGCGTCGCCTTGGCATTTGCCCTCTGCTGCTCCCTGCTCGTCGGCACGACCGCTTACGCCGACAGCCGCAGCAATCCGCAGGACACCACCAATGCTGTCGCCCAACCGAGCCCCAGCCCCACCGAAGAGGAACGGAAGCTCGCCAAGACCCGCTTCGCGGTGGACGCGGGCCTCGCCGCCGGTGCCACGTATGAGTGGATCGTGAAGCCCTTCAAGGCGGGCAAGTTCAAGAAGGGCCATCACGGTCGCACGATGGCCCTCGTCAAGGCCGGTCTCGCCGGTGCGTTCGCGTACAACCGGCTCAAGGCAGCCGTCGCCAACGCCGAAGCCGACCCCGCCCTCTCCAAGGCGCTTGCACCGCTCACCGCGAGCATCGAGGGCTTGAAGAACCTGCCTCACGAGTTCCACAAGCGCGACTCCGCCGACTCGACGGTGAACAGCTACCAGGACGTCATCAACAAGGTGAAGGCCGCGGGGACAAGCGCAGGCGCCCAGGTCCAGAACCAGGTGCCGTCGCCCCAGCAGCTGATGAGCTCCTCGTAGTCGTACGCGCCACGGCCCGAAGCTGCAGGAACTCGCTGCACTCGCTGCCCCGGCCTTGGGTAAACGCGGGTGGCGCCACGGGCTGGGGCAGGGAGTGCGCGATTCACCCGTTCGGCTGATTTAGGTCGCCTGGTTAGGTGACTAGGCCGTGCCATGGCTGGTGAACCGCATCCGCCTTTGTGTGGGAGGTGGCTGATGTATAACATGCGCGCCGAAGAAATGGCAACGGAGTACGGCCCAGGACTGCGCTGGCACGCTCTCGATCACGAGGGCCGCGCACTGTGCGGCCGGCCCCTGAACAGCAAGTCGATCCTCACACTGGTGAGCGCGCTGGACCGCGAGGATTACTGCCGCCGCTGCATGAAGGACGTGGCCGCCGCCATCCGCGCAAGCCTCGTCGGTGCACCGTCCGACGCCCAACATGGGGAGCGGCGGGCATGAGCGGGCCCACGGCCGGAGTACACCCGCGGGCGGGCGTGGCAGCCGAAGAGCCACGCTCATCCGCCCGGCCGCGGCTGCTCGAATGATGGCGCGAGGCCGCGGACTGGAATCTCACCCCGACGCAACGGTCCCTCATCATCACGTGGGCGTCCTTCGGTACGATATTGGGGCACCGTGCGGCTGATCACCCATAGCATCTGGGGAGGCTGGCTACCCTGGGGCAACAATTCCGCCGGCGGCGAGCATCTGCACCACTACAACTTGGCATCGCGGCCCTCGCCGCCATCGGCCTGGTCGCGGTACGCCGTGACGAACGGGCAGTGGGCCACTCGGCAGTCGCTGCCGCGTACGGGGCTGGAACTGCCCTGAACAGACCCCCGTGGACGTCCGAGTGCCCCACGCCTCTATTCGGGCTCCGGCGGCGTGGTGGTGGGCCCGCACACTGCGCCTTCGGAACCGGGCCGACGCCACGTGCCCTGTGCTGCCAGCCAGCGTTGGAGCACTGTCTCGCGCTCATGCGATGGGAGGATGGCGGAAGTGCGCGTCTCATTCCACCATTCGGTCATGACCGCGGGTGAGGCGGTGCCCTGGGTGATACGCGTGAGCAGCGTGCGCGAGAGAGCGGTCTCCTGGCGGGAGTACGCGCTGGTCCCGGAGGCGACGGGTATCTCGATGGTGCCCTCCGCCGTGCCGAGTTCCACGGTCATCATGTCCGGCATATCGCGCAGTCCTGGGGTGCCGCCGAGGGCAAAGGCAAGCAGCCCGGATACGACGGATTCCACTCGCTCTCCCAAGGTTGGTTCGGCCGGGACGCCGATCACCTTTACGTCCTGCAACTCGGACCAGGCCCATGCTCGTGATTCGGGGCCCAGGGTCTGCAGCCCTGCTGGTGACAGCGCTAAACCCGAGGTCGGCGCAAATGAAGGTATGCCAAGATATGCCCCGTTCGTACCAATCCAGAACAGGCCGATCATGCAGCCCTGCCGCTGAGAAGTGCTGTGCGTGGACGACGACTTCAAGGTGAACTCCAAGGCCATGGCGGCCCCGCTATCTGGCGGGCGACGCTGCCGGGTGAATGTGAACACGCCCGTAGGCAGGCCATCGATGCATCAAGACCGGCTGCACTGCAACGAATGAAGGACGTGGGCTGCTCACCCTCCATACATCCCCAAGTCGCCGAACCCACCTACCAGTCACTTATTGCAACACAGCCGAAACACTTCTCATCACGCGACGCGAGTGACTGTGACCGAAAACACGGCCCAGTGGATGCTCAGGCCCTCTGAAGCTGCTGCGGCTAGAGAGGCAATGCCGTGTAGTTAGCGGTGGGGCTGATGGGGGGCGGGCAGGATGTGGATGCTGATCGTGGCCTTGTAGCTGGTGCGGTCGACGAACTCTTTGGCGTTGTATCTCGAGATGGCGCGTTTGATGACGCGGGGCCGGGTGCGGATGCGCCGGTCGGGCATGAGGTCCGGCCAGGATGCGACGGCGTGTTTCACCAGCACATACTCATCACCCTTGAATACTCATAACAATCCGAGTGTCCGAGCCGGGGCACACCCTCTGACGGCGTCAGCCGAACGCGTGTCCCTCGCCCGCAGGGTCACGATCGTCATATTCACGCATCCGGCAATATCCGGATGAGCCCAACGACCAAGCGCCATATATCACACGGTCTGACATGGGTCCGGTGCAGATAGCGGGACCACGCGACCGGGCTGCGAGCCGACTCGACTTCGGCATTTGAGTCATATCCTTCACCTGGATGGTCCTGACGCGAGCGCGCCTCTTCGCTAATTGCCTACCGACTCCTCTTCGAGCAGCCCGTTCGTGCGACTTTCTGCCTACGGTCGTTGCGTCCCTGAACGGGCCCTACGGAGGATGAATTCATGCCACACAGGCGCCGTCTCATCCGCACGGGCATCGGAACGGTCACCGCCGGTCTTGTTGTCTCCAGTGCTGTTTCC
>NZ_JBEXRZ010000241.1:0-10862 GCF_040613325.1 Streptomyces sp. NPDC006283
GCTCGCTCTCCGGCGCGTAGCGGCACGCAGCCGCAGCGGCACCATCAGGACGAACACCGCGGCCATGCCCAGCAGCGCCACCGACGAGGACGACGGGGGCCTGCGGCATGTCAGAACCCTGTCAGCCCAGCGCCTGCTGCAGATCGGCCAGCAGGTCGTCGGCCGCCTCGATGCCCACCGACAGACGGACCAGGTCCCCGGGGACCTCGAGCGCGGAGCCCACGACGGACGCGTGCGTCATCCGGCCCGGGTGCTCGATCAGCGACTCCACACCGCCCAGGGACTCTCCCAGAGTGAACAGCTTGGCGCGGTTGCAGACCTCCACCGCCGCCTGCTCGCCGCCCTCGACCCGGAAGGAGACCATGCCGCCGAAGGCCCGCATCTGCTTGGCCGCGATCTCGTGGCCAGGGTGTTCGGGCAGCCCCGGGTAGAGGACCTGCGTGACCTTCGGGTGCCGGGTGAGCATCTCGGCGACGCGCGTCGCGTTCTCGCTGTGCCGGTCCATGCGGACCGGCAGCGTCTTGATACCCCGCAGCACGAGCCACGCGTCGAACGGTCCGGCGACCGCGCCCATCGCGTTCTGGTGGTACGCCAGTTCCTCGCCGAGGTCGGCGTCGGCGGCGATCAGCGCACCCCCTACGACGTCCGAGTGCCCGCCCATGTACTTGGTCAGCGAGTGCACAACGACGTCCGCGCCGAGCGCGATCGGCTGCTGCAGGTAAGGGCTGGCGAACGTGTTGTCGACGACGAGCTTCGCGCCCGCCGTGCGCGCGATGTCCGCGACGGCCGCGATGTCGGTGATGCCGAGCAGCGGGTTCGACGGCGTCTCGACCCAGATCACCTTCGTGCGGTCCGTGACCGACGCCCGCACCGCGGCCGGGTCGGACGTGTCCGCGACGGAGAAGTCCACGCCCCAGCGCTCGACCACCTTGGCGAAGAGCCGGAACGTGCCGCCGTACGCGTCGTTCGGGATCACCACGTGCGCGCCGGGGGACAGCAGCGTCCGCAGCAGGCAGTCCTCGGCCGCGAGCCCGGACGCGAAGGCGAGACCGCGCCGGCCGCCCTCGATGGCGGCGAGGTTCTCCTCCAGCGCGGTGCGCGTGGGGTTGGCGCTGCGGCTGTACTCGTAACCGCCGCGCAGTCCGCCCACGCCGTCCTGCTTGTACGTGGACACCTGGTAGATGGGCGGGACGACCGCGCCGGTCAGCGGATCCGCCGTGTTGCCCGCATGGATGGCGCGGGTCTCGAAGCTCTGCAAGCTGTGCTGGTCGCTCATGAGGCCAGAGCGTAGTCCCGTCCCGGACCGGACGTGGCCGGTCACCGCCCACGTCCGGGACAATGGGCCCATGGAGATTCTCTGGTTCCTGATCGCACTGTGCATGCTGGTGGCGATCATCGGCCCCGCAGTACTGCGCCGCCGCAACGGCATACGGCTCGCCGAGCCGGGCTCGCCCGACGCCGCGGACCCGGACACCTACGGATTCGTGCGCCAGGAGCTGCTGGACGTCCGGATGCCCGGCCCCGACCAGGACCTCCTCGACGTACTGGACGTCGTCCAGCGCACCCAGGACTGGAAGGCCGCGTCGCAGCTGCTCGCCGGGACGCCGAAGGAGAGCGAGCAGCGCTGGCAGCGCGTCCAGGCCTTCGCCGGCGCCGCCTCCCTCGAACTGCAGCAGCAGCCGGGCGTCGGCGGCGCGTGGCTGCGCAACTGGCGCTCCGAGGCCCCGAAGGACGCGGGCGCGGCGCAGGTGCACGCCGAGTTCCTGGTGCAGCAGGCCTGGCGTACGTCGACCGTGGGCGCGGACGACTTCCGGATCATCCTGGAGGAGGCCCGCACGGTCTGCGGCGAGGCCGCGCTCCTCGCTCCCGGCGACCCCGTGCCGTACATCGTCGAGCTGGCCGTCGCCCGCGGACTGGGCTACAGCCACGAACAGTTCGACCAGCTGTGGGCGAAGGTGATCGACCGGGCCCCCGACCACATGGGCGCCCACCTGGCCGCGCTGCACTACCTGTGCGAGAAGTGGCACGGCTCGCGCGAGGAGGCGGACCACTTCGCCACGACCGCCGCGGCCCGCGCCCCGCACGGTTCCCTGCTCGCCGCTCTCCCGCTCTTCGCGCTCTACGAGCACCTGCCGGAGGTGAACCTCGTGCGCTCCTTCTACCAGAGCGCGGTGGTCACCAAGGCCATGGAGGGCGCGCTGTTCGCGGTGCACTCCGCCCGCCCCGACGACCCGGTGCTCGCGCACGTACGCCATCTGCTCATCGTCTTCCTCGTGAACTCCGAGCGGTGGGCGGAGGCGATGCACCAGCTGGTGCAGGTCGACGGGCACGTCGGCGCGCTGCCGTGGACGACGGAGCCCGACCCGGCGGCGGCGTACACGGTCTACCGGGCCCTGGCGGTCGCCGGTTACGAGGCGAACGGCGGCAGCCCGGCGACGCTGCTGCGGTAGCGGCCGCCGCCTTGGCCCTGCGGAATGCACGACGGCACCGGGACGTTCTTCCCTGTGCCGTCACCGTGAAGGAGAACCAGTCATGCTCTTCGGCCGTACGCCCGTGCTGCCCACCCCCGAGCAGGCCCTCAAGGGCCGCCCCGACCCGTCCTTCACCGTCCCCGACCGCCACACCGTCCTCGGCAACCCCCTGCAGGGGCCCTACCCCGAGCACCTTCAAACCGCGGACTTCGCGCTGGGCTGCTTCTGGGGCGCGGAGCGCAAGTTCTGGCAGACCCCGGGCGTGTGGACGACCCTGGTCGGCTATCAGGGCGGCTACACGGAGAACCCCACGTACGAAGAGGCCTGCTCGGGCATGACGGGCCACACGGAAGCGGTCCGCGTCGTCTTCGACCCGTCGGTCGTGTCGTACGAAGATCTGCTGAAGCTGTTCTGGGAGTCCCACAACCCGACGCAGGGCTTCCGCCAGGGCAACGACGTCGGCACCCAGTACCGCTCGGCCGTCTACACCCACTCCCCCGCCCAGGCCGCGGCGGCGAAGTCGTCCCGCGACGCGTACCAGAAGGTCCTGACGGGCTCCGGCTACGGCACGATCACGACGGAGATCCTCCCGGCGGAGGGCCGCCCGTTCTACGCGGCCGAGGCGTATCACCAGCAGTACCTCGACAAGAACCCGGCGGGTTACTGCGGCATCGGCGGGACGGGGGTCTCCTGCCCGATCGGCGTGGCCAGGGCCGAGGGCTGAGCGCACCCACTTCGTCAAAGGCACTGGGGCGGGAACGACGGCCGTCGTTCCCGCCCCTCCGCGTCCGCGTGGCGCGACCGGCTCCCCGACCGGCACGCGAGCCGGTTCTTCCCACCCGGCAGGTGTCCGACGGACGCAGGGCCCGAAGCCCGTGGCACACTGGGGGCATGGGTTCCCACATGCACTACTTCTTTCTCTGATTCCGGGCGCGGACGCAGCGTGCGAGTCGTAGGACTCCGCTGACGTCCCTCTCTCCGCCCGTCCGACAGAAACCCTGCCCCGATTCCGGCATGCCCCGGCGCTGTGCGCGCCGCCACCGTGCCGTGCGCGGGGCTGTCATTCCAGGGAAAGACCATGCGCGAACGCGCCCAATTGATGATGAAGGACGTCTCCAAGGCGTACGACGGCAGTGTCGTCCTCGATCAGGTGTCGCTGACCGTGCGGCCCGGTGAGCGGGCCGGTGTCATCGGTGAGAACGGGTCCGGCAAGTCGACGCTGCTGCGGCTGCTCGCCGGGGCGGAAAGCCCCGACACCGGGGAGATCACCGCCAGCGCCCCCGGTGGCACCGGACATCTCGCCCAGACGCTCACCGGGACGTTCGGACTCGGCCCCGAGCACACCGTGCAGGACGTCGTCGACACCGCGCTCGCCGGGCTGCGCGACATCGAGCGCCGGATGCGCCAGGCGGAGGCCCGCCTGGGCGAGGCCGGTGAGGAGGAGCTCGCCGCATACGGGGAGCTGCTCACCGCCTTCGAGGAACGCGGCGGTTACGAGGCCGACGCCCGGGTCGACGCCGCGCTCCACGGGCTGGGCATCGCCCGGATCGCGCGCGGCCGGCCGCTTCGTACGCTCTCCGGCGGGGAGCAGTCGCGGCTGGCGCTGGCGTGCGTACTGGCCGCCTCGCCGGAGCTGCTGCTGCTCGACGAGCCGACCAACCACCTGGACCGGCAGGCCACCGAGTGGCTGGAGGAGCAGCTGCGCGGGCATCGCGGCACGGTGGTGGCGGTCACCCACGACCGGGCGTTCCTGGAACGCGTCGCCACCACCATCCTCGAAGTGGACCGCGACACCCGTACCGTGCGTCGCCACGGCGACGGCTGGGCCGGCTACCTGGCGGCGCAGGCCGCCGCCCGCCGGCGCAGGGAGCAGGACCACGAGCAGTGGCTGGACGAACTGGCCCGTACGCGGGAGCTCGTCGCCGCGTCGGGGCAGCGTCTCGCGGCGACGGGCAAGGACCCGCGCCAGGGCTTCGGCAAGCACCGGCGGTCGCACGAGGCGAAGTTGTCGGGCCGGGTCCGGGCGGCGCGGCAGCGCCTCGAACGGCTCGAGCGGGAGCCGGTGGCCGCGCCACCACCGCCGCTGCGGTTCACGGCACGGCCGGTCACCTCGGGCCGCTCGGGGCTGCTCGCCGAGCTCACGGACATCGCCGTCGGCGACCGGCTGCGGCTGGGCGGTCTGCGGGTGGAGTCGGGACAGCGGCTGCTGGTGTCCGGCCCGAACGGGGCGGGGAAAACGACCCTGTTGCGGGTCCTGGCGCGGGATCTGCATCCGGACGAGGGCACGGTGCACCATCAGGAGCGGGTGCGCATCGGCTATCTGGCGCAGGAGCTGCCGGCGTCGCCGCCGCGTCGGCCGTTGCTGTCGGCGTACGCGGCCGGCCGCGGCGGGCCGCCGGAGGAGTACGCCGAGGAGCTGCTCGGTCTCGGCCTGTTCCGCGAGGAGGACCTGGCCGTGCCGGTGCCGGCGCTGTCCGTGGGGCAACAGCGGCGTCTCGAGCTGGCCCGGCTGCTGTCGTCCCCGGCCGACCTGCTCGTCCTCGACGAGCCGACCAACCACATGGCGCCCGCGCTGATGGAGGAGTTGGAGGAAGCACTGGCAGCGTACGAGGGCGCCGTGGTCGCGGTCTCGCACGACCGGCGGTTCCGCGGCGCGTTCACCGGCGAGCGGTTGGAGCTTCGTGCCGGCCGTGCCGCGTCGGCGTGCCGGGTCTGACCTGGGGAAACGACAAAGAAGCCGGGTCCTTCGCCCGCAGCGAATCTGCTGCGGGCAGAGGTTTCTGACGCGGCGCCATGTGCGGGCCGACAGTGGGAGGACCGCGGCGATCACCGCCGCGGACCACCACGAGGAGGCCGGATGTCAGCCCTTGCCCCGTATCCACGAGCCGCCGACGAGGACACACCCCCGTCGCGGTTCGACGACCACCTGGCCGCGCAGCTGCTGACGCAGCGGATCGTGTTCCTCGGTACGCAGGTCGACGACGTGTCCGCGAACCGGGTCTGCGCGCAGTTGCTTCTGCTGTCGGCGGAGGACCCACGGACCGACATCAGCCTCTACGTCAACAGCCCGGGCGGGTCGGTGACCGCCGGGCTGGCGATCTACGACACGATGCGGCTGATCCCCAACGACGTGTCGACGCTCGCCATGGGATTCGCCGCGAGCATGGGGCAGTTCCTGCTCACCGTCGGCACCGCCGGAAAGCGTTTCGCGCTGCCGAACGCGCGGATCATGATGCACCAGCCGTCGGCCGGCATCGGCGGGACCGCCGCCGACATCGCGATCCAGGCCGAGAACCTCGAGTTCACGAAGAAGGCGATCGAAAGGATCACCGCGGAGCACACCGGTCAGCCCGAGGAGACGATCTCGCGCGACGGCGACCGCGACCGGTGGTTCACGGCGGAGCAGGCGAAGGAGTACGGCATGGTCGATCACGTCGTCGAGTCGCTCGAGGACGTCCGGCCCGCCGGGCCCCGGCGGCGTATCGGACTGGGGGGCTGACATGGGCCAGTACACGATCCCGAACGTCGTCGAACGGACGGCGCAGGGCGAGCGGTCCTACGACGTGTTCAGCCGTCTGCTGTCCGAGCGGATCATCTTCATCGGAACGGAGATCGACGACGGCGTCGCGAACGTCGTCATCGCGCAGCTGCTCCACCTGGAGTCGTCGAGCCCGGAGACCGAGATCGCGATCTACATCAACTCGCCCGGCGGCTCGTTCACTTCGCTGATGGCGATCTACGACACGATGACCTTCGTCCGTGCGCCCATCTCGACCTTCTGCGTCGGGCAGGCGGCCGAGTCCGCCGCGGTGCTCCTGGCCGGGGGCGACCCGGGCCGGCGGTACGTCCTGGAGCACGCGCGGGTGCTGCTGGGACAGCCCGCGAGCGGTGGCAGGCAGGGCACGGTCTCGGACCTCAGCCTCCAGGCCAAGGAGATGCTCCGGATCCGCTCCCAGGTGGAGGAGGTGCTGTCACGGCACACGCCTCACGGCGTGGCCGCCCTGCGCGCCGACATGGACCGCGACAAGGTGTTCACGGCGCAGGAGGCGGTGGCGTACGGGCTGGCGGACGAGGTGCTCAGCCGCCGGCAGGGGTGACGGCCGGCGGACGAGGTGCCCAGCCGGCCGTCGGCTCGTGCGACGGCCGGCCGGTGCACGGCCGGCCGGTGCGTCACGCGGCGAGGCGTACGTCGCCCTGCCGTGTGGCCCCCGCGGTCCGGCCGAGCCGGGTGGTGGTGGACCGGACGGGGCGTACGAGTTCACGGTGGGAGAGGGCGAGGAGATCAGCGAGCCCGAACCCCAGCGCGTGCGCGGCGGCCGCGAGGACCTCGGAGGAGGCCTCCTTGCGGCCGCGCTCGAGCTCGGAGAGGTACGGGACGGAGATCCGCGCGGCGTCTGCCACGTCCTTGAGGGTGCGCTCCTGCGCAAGCCGCTCGCGCCGCAGGACGCCGCCGACGACGTCCCGCCACAGGGGTTCCCTCGCGGGGGTGGGGGATGCCGGGGCGGGGGTCGCCGGGGCGGCCGGGGCGGCGGCCGAAGCCGGGCGCAGAGGGATGACACGGGCGCGGTTCGTCTCGTGGCTGCTCACCCCCTCAGCCTAGGAGCGCCGCAACCGCCTTGCGAGCAGGCGGCGTTGCGCCGGCGGCGAAATCGTCGCGGCTCGGGCGCGCCGGCGGTGGACGACACGGCCGCCGGCTCAGCGCCCGGCCGCACCCGCGCCCGCCTGCGCCTCCCTCATCCGGGCCGCCGTCACGGCGGGGTCGTAGCCGGGGGCGACGCCGTCGACGAGGACGACATCGCCGGCCATGTGGCGGGTCCGCAGCGGCAGGAGTTCCTGATAGGCGTCGGACGCGTACCACTCGCGGGCGTCGTCCAGGGCGGGGAAGGCGACGACGACCAGGGCGCACGGCCACTGTCCCTCGACCACTTCGAGGGTCGCCCCGTGGACGAGGAAACGGCCTCCGAAGGGATCGAGCGTCGCCTGGATGCGCTCCATGTAGTCGAAGACCTCGTCGTCCAGCTGTGCGGCGGGCCGCAGGTTCGCGACAGCGTAAGCGGTCATGGCGTCCTCCCCGGGATCAGCGGTTCGTAATGTGCTCCCGATGCTGCCCGGAGGGCGGGCACCCGTCGATTACCTCGGAGGTAGTCGACGGGTGCCGCACGCCTCAGATGGTGGCCGTGTCGATGACGAACCGGTAGCGGACGTCGCTCGAGAGCACCCGCTCGTAGGCCTCGTTGATCTGGTCGGCCCTGATCAGTTCGATCTCCGCGCCCAGTCCGTGTTCGGCGCAGAAGTCGAGCATCTCCTGGGTCTCGGCGATCCCGCCGATCATGGAGCCGGCGAGGGTCTTGCGGCCGCTGATGACCGAGAACAGGTTGAGGGAGATCGGCTCCTCGGGTGCGCCGACGTTGACGAGCGCGCCGTCCGTCTTCAGCAGGCCCAGGTAGGCGCCGAAGTCCAGGGGCGCCGAGACGGTCGAGACGATCAGGTCGAAGGTGCCGCCCAGCTTCTCGAAGGTCTCCGGGTCACTGGTGGCGTAGTAGTGGTCGGCGCCGAGCTTCAGGCCGTCCTCCTGCTTGCGCAGGCTCTGGCTGAGCACGGTCACCTCGGCGCCGAGCGCGTGCGCGATCTTCACGCCCATGTGGCCGAGGCCACCGAGCCCGACGACGGCGACGTTCTTGCCGGGTCCGGCCTTCCAGTGGGTGAGCGGCGAGTAGAGGGTGATGCCGGCGCACAGGAGCGGCGCGGCCTCGTCGAGGGCGAGGCCGTCGGGGATGCGGACGGTGTAGTTCTCGTCGACGACGATGTGTGTGGAGTAGCCGCCGTAGGTGGGCTCCCCGTTCCTGTCCAGGGCGTTGTAGGTGCCGGTCATGCCCTGGGTGCAGTACTGCTCCAGGCCCTGCCGGCAGTACTCGCACGCTCGGCAGGAGTCGACGAAGCAGCCGACGCCGACCCGGTCGCCGGCCTTGTACTTGGTGACCCCCGTGCCCACCTCCGTGACGACACCGGCGATCTCGTGGCCGGGCACCATCGGGAAGATGCCCTCTCCCCAGCCGTCGCGGGCCTGGTGGATGTCGGAGTGGCAGATGCCGGCGAACTTGATCTCGATGAGTACGTCGTGCTCGCCGACGGCGCGACGCGGGACGGTGGTCCGCTCCAGCGGGGCGTTGGCGGCGGGAGCGGCGTATGCGGAAACGTTCGTGGTCATGGCGTCGAGCCTGCCCGAGTCCCGGCGGGCCACCCAGCCCTCTGTTGTGCATATGTCTGCTGTGCCTACCACTGGCAGGGTCAGGCGGGCGCTCGTACGCCGCCCGAGGGCGTTGAATACTTGACTGCATGGACCAGCGTGCGGAGCTCAGCGAATTTCTCCGGTCCCGGCGGGCCCGGCTCAAGCCGGAGGACGTCGGGCTGCCCGACCTCGGCCGCCACCGCCGCGTGCCGGGGCTGCGGCGCGAGGAGCTGGCGCAGCTGGCGGGGGTCTCCGTCGCGTACTACACGCGCCTGGAGCAGGGCAACGGCCAGAACGTGTCCACCGAGGTGCTGGACTCGATCGCCCGCGCCCTGCGCCTGTCGGACACCGAGCGTTCGCATCTGACGCATCTGGCGAGTCCGAAGGCGAAGAAGAGGCGGCATTCGCCGCACCGGCAGCTGAAGGTGCGGCCGGGGCTGCAGCATCTGATCGACTCCATGGACACCGTCCCCGCATACCTTTTGGGCCGCCGCCTGGAGATCCTGGCGTGGAACCGGATGGCCCGCGCGCTGCTCGGCGACTTCGCCACGATGGCGCCGGAGGAGCGCAACATGGCGCGGATGGTCTTCCTCGACCAGGGCGCGCACGACCTCTACCTCGACTGGCAGTCCAAGGCGGTCGAGGTGGTGAGCGTGCTGCGGCTGTGCGCCGGCTGCTACCCGGACGACCCCCAGCTGTCGGCGCTGGTGGGCGAACTGTCGGTCAAGAGCGAGGAGTTCCGGTCGCTGTGGGCCGCCCATACGGTGCAGGAGAAGGGGCACGGCACCAAGCGGCTGCACCATCCCCTGGTGGGCGAGATGACGCTGGCCTACGAGACGCTGAAGCTGCCCGACGACCATGACCTGTCCCTGGTCACCTACCACGCCGAGCCCGGTTCGCGGTCCGAGGAGTCGCTGCGGCTGCTTGCGGGCTGGGGCGTGGACGAGGTGGCGAACGCCGGCGCGGTGTGACGCTCAGAGCTTGGTCTGGAAGTACCCGATGGCCCGCTCGCGCCGATAGCCGAGTTGTTCGTTGACGGCCAGCATGGGGCCGTTCTCGTCGGCGACCGTCGTGGCCACCTCCCGTACGCCGGGGTGCGCCGCGGCCACCACGTCCATCATGTGGCGCTTGACCGCCCTGCCGAGCCCGTGGCCGCGGTGGGCCGGGACGACGGCCGTGTCGTACTGCAGGGCCCGGACGTCGGAGGGGTCACGCAGCACCAGCTCGGTGTACGCGGCGACGCTGTCGGCACCGGACGCGGTGTGCACGACGGCGGAGGAGAGGATGACGCCACCGCGGTCGACGATCACCTGTGCGGCCTTGCGCACCCTGACCGCGTCCCACGGCGGGACGCTCTGGTCGACGTCCCCGAGGGGCGCGTCCTGCATGGCGTTGTGGGCCTCGGCGAACGCGTCGGCGAGCGCGTCGGGAACAACACCGGTCCAGTGGGCGTGGACGTAACCGTCGGGGAGCGCGGGCCGCACCGGCTGTGCGGCGAGCGCGTCCTGGATCTTCTGCACGTACCAGGCCAGCGGCAGTGCGTTGGAGAGACCGAGTCCGGTGGCGAACGCCTCGCCAGGACCGCCGCGTTCGACCACTGCGGAGACGGACGTCCGGTTGTCCGCGACGAGTTCGTCGCGTACGGCGGCCCAGAGCCGCGTCCCGACACCCTGCCGCCGGGCCCGCGGATGCACCGCCAACTGGTCGAGGAAACCGGTGTGCCGGTTGCTGCGGTCGGTGAACAGCACCAGCGAGGCCACACCGTCGTACGACCCGTCGGCGGCCTTGGCCGCCACGTGGACGGACCGTGCGTCGACCGAGGACATGCGAAGCCTGCCCTCGGTCTCGACCCTGCCCGGCGCCGGCACATGCCCGGGCAGGTCCGCGAGGTGCGCGGCCCGAACGACGGCGTGCCAGGCGTCGACGGCGGAATCGGTGGGCGGTGCGGGGAGCCTGGTGATCGTCATGCCTGGACGGTACGTTCCCGGCCCGTCCGCCGCGGGGGAATTCCGAGGGCGACGGACCCGGCGGCTCGGCTCGCGGCCGGCCAAGGCTGCCGCCAGGTTCCGGGCCCGGGGAGGCAACGCCGCAGGGGCGGCACCCTCTCACGGGGTTGCCGAAGCTCAAGGGCAAGCTCGACGGCATCGCCATGCGCGTTCCGG
>NZ_JBEXRZ010000242.1:0-10632 GCF_040613325.1 Streptomyces sp. NPDC006283
TGGCGGTCCTCGAATCCGGTGCAGCTCCAGGACGCGTTGGCATTCGCGTCACCATTGACGAAGGCTTTCGCGTCACCGGTGATGATGCGCAGGAAGCGCGGCATCGCGGTGACCTTGCCCTGTGGGCTTCCCTCGAAGGTGAGCGTGACGTCCGACGGCGTCTGGATCTCGCCGACATTCTGGTCCTTGCCGCCGCCGTCCGCGTTGTTGTCGGCGGCGTCCTGCCCGTTCTGCAGTCGCAGTACCGGCCAGTAGTAGGTGGACCTGTCGCCCTGGTCGCGGCAGGTGGTCTCGCCCGACGCGAGGTCGTCATCCGTGGCGAATGCGTCGTTCGCCTGGTTGCCGACGTAGTCGTGCATGTGGTGCGCGCCGTTGCTCACGCCGGGGGCGACGATGACGTTGTCGGGATTGAACTTGCCGTTCTCGTTGACACCGCAGTCCGTGGTGAACGTGCCCGTGGAGCCGGCCCCGCGACTGCCGGGCCCGGTGACGTTCGGTTGGACGGACCGGATGTTGCTGAAGTCGGAAGCCTGCGGGCCGTTGCCCGCCTGCCCGCCGTTGTCGCCCGCCTGGCCGCCTCCGGCGTCCTGGCCGTCCTGCCCGTCGCCCTGGTCGCCTTGGCTCTGGTCGCCGTTGCCCTTGCCGTTGCCGGCTTCCGTGTCGGCGTCGTCGGTCAGCAGGGTGCAGGGGGCCAGTGCCCGCAGTCCCTCAGGACGTTGTCCGTCGAAGCGGCCGATCGCTTCGGCGATCCGGTCGAGTCCGGCTTCCCGTTTGCTCTGCAGCGGTCCGAGGATTACGTTCCCGGCGAACTGGGAATCTCTTGCGATCTGTTCCTTCTCCTGTGCGAACCGCTGGTAGGCCTCGGTGATCTGACTGTCCATCGTCGCCAGTTCCCGGTCGACCTCCGGCCTGGCCGCCGCGGGCACCTCCGGCAACTCGTTGGCGACCTCGGGGCATTTGACGGTTGCCGCGACAGGCTCGCCGGCCAGGGGCTGCTCCTGGCTGCTCCCGCCGCCCGGCCAAGGCCCCTGCCCTTCGCCGGCGGCGGCGTAGGAGTTGACCGCGATGAGACCGCCACCGCCGAGTATGAGCGCGATCGAGGCGGCGGCGACGCGGCTTCCGGCTCTCGGACGTCTTCGCATTGACTGTCGCATCGGGCACTCCATCTGCTTCATCGCCGGGTGGACATGGGGGTGCCCGGTCGAGGGCACGTGCGCAGTCCCATACGTGCGGGCCTCGTCGGATGTTCAACCGCCCGACACCGTCGCCTGCTCCCAAGCCGCTGTGACGGCTACTGGTACCTGTGCCAAGTCGCTCAAGGGGACGGCGGGGCCGCCGAACGGGTGAGTGCGGGGGTGTCGACGTCGACCGGCCCTCCCGGCAGTACCGCCCGGCCCACCACCACGGTCGGTGGAGGGTGTCGAACCCAACCTGACTGCTGTGAAAGGAATATGACGTCCCCTCGGTTGCGGAATCAACTACAGCTTTACCGAGCCTTGGTGTAGCTCAGCCGTCGTTTACGTGAGCCTCATGAGCACCAGGCGGTGACTGCGAGCCCGCCAGTATCAGGGCGCAGCGAAGTCACCGTCCCCCCATGAACGGTGAGAGGCAACACGACGATGACGAAGAACCGCGTACTGCGGTACGGCGGCCGCATGACGGCGCTGACGGCGACCGTGCTCGGGACGCTCGCGGCGACCGCCTTGCCCGCCACGGCCGAGGAACAGCCCACCAGTGCACAGATCCTGGCGGACTGCGGCTCCGGTGAAGGCAAGTGCACCTTCAATTCTCCGGAGATCGGCGAGGCGTATCTCGGTGAGCCCCGCCAGGTCTCCGACCTGCTCTACAACTGCACCACCTCGCCCGCCTCGCAGACCATGAGCTGGGCCGACACCGTGGGCTCCTCCCACTCGGTCGGCGGCTCGGTCACCGTCGGCGGCGGCATCGAAGGCATCATCACCGCCAGTGTGACCGCGACGTACAACTACACGTGGCAGAGCTCCCACACCGAGACCAGTTCCTTCACCGTGACCGTGCGGCCGGGAGAAGTGGGCTGGATCTCCCGTGCACAGGTGATGCAGCAGATATCCGGCACCTGGCAGACCCACTACGACGACCCGAAGTGGGGCCACTACTACTGGTTCGTACCCGACGTGATCACCGGGCCGGCCACGAACGGCACGGACGGCAAGCACAGCGCCGTCATGGTCAAGTCCCGGAAGATGACGGACGCGGAGAAGAAGTCCTGCTCCACCCGCTCCGACCGGGGAAAGGTCTTCACCCGCAGCAGCTGATCCCTCCTCGAGGCGGGCGGGCCGGCCGAAACCTGACCGGCCGGCCCGTCCGCCCGCGCCCCTGATGGACACCTGACGTATCTCGGGCCGGCAGGAGTTGACATCCGCAATGTGCGGGCAGGAGTCCGGCGAACACAGCGCAGGTGGGGGAGTCGGCCCCGCCGATTTCTGCGGAACAGAGATCGACGATTGCAAGTGTGGCGCGTACGCGTAAATCGCTAGCGGTTGAGCAAGTACCGTTCGCAACACGGTGGTTCAATATGCATCGCTGCCATGTCCGTGTCATCCTTGTCCGGCCTTGTCGCCTGCTTCGCCACGCACGGCTGCATCCCCGCCGCATCGCCCGCAGGCCCCGTCGCGCCGCGCCGGTAGGCGCTGGGCGGCATGCCGACCAGCTCGGTGAAGCGGCTGCTGAAAGTGCTCAGCGACGAGCAGCCGACCGCGCAGCAGACCTCGGCGACGCTGAGGTCTCCACGACGCAGCAGCGCCGCCGCCCGCTCGATGCGGCGCGTCATCAGGTACGCGTACGGCGACGCGCCGTAGGCCTGCCGGAACTGGCGGCTGAGGTGCCCGGCGGACATGTTCACGCCGCGGGCGAGCGCTTCGACGTCGAGTGGCCGCGCGTGCTCCCGGTCGATCCGGTCCCGGACACGGCGCAGTCGCGCGAGGTCGCTCAGGTGCTGCGCCGCGGCGAGTGCGCGCCCCCACGAGGGGTGACACATGAGGAGACTCCCTTTCATCGATGTCTGCGAGCGCCTGGTTGCATGCCGACGTATGCGGCGAGGTGCTCGACGGTGACGACCGGCTTGCCGTGGTCGACGAGCTGGTCGAGCGGCCGGGCAACGACTCACGGCAGCGGGACGGACGCCTGCGGTCGGAGCCCGGCCCGGCGGGCATGCGGGCGGCGGCCCTAGGGGGCGGCGGGTGCGCGCCACCTCGGCCTCGGCAGCCGACGTCGTGACCAACGCTGCGCTGAGTGCCCCCCGTTGGTCGAGGGGTGTGGCTCAAAGGAGTAGGCCGCCGCCGCGTCCTCGCAGGTCGTCGCGACACCGGCCCACACAGCCGGATCGGTGGCCGGCACCAGGGCTCAGCGAAGCTCCTGGATGCGGACCAGGTTGCCCGCGGGATCACGGAACGCGCAGTCGCGGATGCCGTACGGCTGTTCGGTCGGCTCCTGCACCACCTCGGCGTTCCCGGCCTGCACCTTCTCGAAGACGCCGTCGAGGTCCCGGGTGGCCAGCAGAATCCAGCCGTACGTTCCCTTGGCCATCATCTCGGTGATGGTGCGGCGCTCGTCCTCGGTGACTCCGGGGTCGGCGGCCGGCGGCGCCAGGAGGATGGACGTGTCGCGCTGGCCGACGGGACCGACCGTGATCCAGCGCATCGTGCCCTGCCCGACGTCGCTGCGGACCTCGAAGCCGAGGGCGTCGCGATAGAAGGCGAGGGACGCGTCCGGGTCGTCGTGCGGGAGGAAGCTTGTGTGAATGGTGATGTCCATGGCCCTCAGGCTAGGCGCGGCTCCACGACCGCGCTTCTCGAATCCTGATCGATCCAGGCGCGTGGTGCACCGACGAACGCGGCGACGGCCGGGACAGGCCCGTTCGGCCTGCGGACCGTCCTGGTCACCGCACGTGACGGACGCCGATGAACGGCGATATGTCCATCCGGCCTCCGGTGCGAGGGCAGGGCTGCGTGCGCCGAGCCGGCGCGGGCTCGGCCCCACGGCGGGGCGATCGGGCGGCGGCGTCGCACCCCGGCCGCCCGGTCCGCCGGTCGGTCTACATGGCCTGCTCCTCAAGGCAGTTGACAGCTCGAACGGTGCACGTCAGAGTCCCGGCGTGAGCGCGATCAACGATCTGACGCCGGCCGAGACGCGTATATGGCGGGCCTTTCCGCGAGGCGAGCCCGTGGACTTCCGCGCCGCCGAGAACGAGGACCAGACGCTCGGCGACGCCTGGGGCGCCGAGCGGACCGTACGGGCGAGCGTGCTGCGGGCACTGCTGCTCAAGGCTCCCCAGGAGGAGGGGGAGATCGCCGCACTCAAGATCACGGGGGCGCGGATCACGGGCGTACTGGACCTGAACCATGCCGTGATCGACGCTGCTGTCCGGCTGCGCCAGTGCCAGTTCGACGGCGTTCCCAGCCTGTACGGAGCCCAGCTGCGCCAGCTCGATCTGAGCAGGTCCGTTCTGCCGGGCCTGAACTCGGGGACCTTGCGGGTCGAAGGGGCGCTGCGGATGACGCGCTGCCGTATGCGAGGGCCGGTGCGGCTCGGCGGCGCTCAGATCTCCGGGGCGCTGTTCATGGAGCGGGCCAAGTTCACGGCGCCGGACGACTCCGAGCCCGTACTTCAGCTCAACCAGGCAGCGATCGGGGACGACTTGTGGGCCCCCAGGATGCGCGCGCACGGAGTGGTACGCCTCACCGGCGCCTCCGTCGCCGGACGCATCAATGTTCAGGACGCCGAGTTCAACAAGCCCGACGGCACGGCGCTGGACGCGCAGAATCTCCATGTTGGAGCTCACGTACGAGCGCGGTGCCTCGTCGCGCAGGGGCGGGTCGAGCTCCGAGGCTCGCGCATATCGGGCCGTCTCGACCTCCTTCACGCCCGCCTGTCCCACCCCGGCGACACGGCACTGCGGGCGAGCAGTTGTGTCTTCGGTGAACTGTGGCTGCGCGGGGGTGAACGCATCGAGGGAGCCCTGAACCTGCGGCGCTCTCACATCGAGATCCTGACCCTTGAACCGGAGATGCTGCCGGACCAGGTGTATCTCAGCAACCTCACCTACACGGCGCTCACGCCGCACGAGCCCCCCGAGCGTCGTCTTCCGATGCTGGAGCGGGACGGCGACCGCTATGACCCGTACGTCTACGAGCAGTTGACGGCCGCCTACCGCCACGTCGGTGACGACGACGCGGCACGGCTCGTGCAACTCGCCAAGCAGCGCCGCCGACGCACCACGCTCACCTGGTACGGCCGGCTGTGGGGGTACATCCAGGACGCCATCGTCGGCTACGGCTTCCGGCCCTTGCGCGCGGCCGTCTGGCTGCTGTCCCTCATGACCGCCGGATCGATCGTGTACGGCCTGGAGCATCCACGCCCCATCCAGGGCGGAGCTCCGGACTTCAACCCCGTCTTCTACACCCTGGACCTGCTGCTGCCGATCATCACCTTCGGCCAGGAGCCGGCGTTCGCCCCCGACGGCTGGCACCAGTGGCTGTCGTACTCCCTGATCATCACCGGCTGGATACTGGCGACGACGGTCGTTGCGGGGGTGACCCGTACGGTCAGCCGTCAATGACCCCCGGGGGAACCCGGCGGAACCCGGCGGAACCAGCGCGGAACAGTGGCGGTGCCGTGCACAGCGGAAATCCGTTTCGCGGGGGGGTGGGGCGCGCCCTACGGTGGCGTGGTGACGACTCAGATGATCATTCTCAACGGTGGTTCCAGCGCGGGGAAGTCCGGGATCGTACGGTGCTTGCAGGAGGTTCTGCCCGAGCCGTGGCTGGCTTTCGGCTGCGACGCGTTCGTCGACGCGATGCCCGCGAAGACGCAGGCGTCGGCCGAAGGGATCGAGATCTCGGCGGACGGCGTGGTGAATGTCGGAGCGGACTTCCGGGTTCTGGAGGCGGCCTGGATGGAAGGCATTGTGGCGATGGTCCGCGCCGGCGCCCGAGTCGTCATCGATGATGTCTTCCTCGGCGGAGCGGCGTCCCAGCAACGCTGGCAGAAGGCACTCGGAGATGTGGCTGTGCTGTGGGTCGGCGTCAGGTGTGAAAGTGCGGTCGCCGCAGGCCGTGAGGTCGCACGCGGCGATCGGGTTCAGGGAATGGCGGCGTTGCAGGCGGATGCGGTGCACGAGGGGGTGTTCTACGACCTGGAGGTGGACACGACGCACGCCGAGTCGCTGGCGTGCGCGCGAACCATCGCCTCCCGCATCGGCCGACCCTGATCCACCTCTCAAGATCACACCGCATGAGGCCGGCCCCCCGCTCCGTCAGGTGGCTGTCAACCGGGCCGCGCCGAAGGAGACGTCGAAGCGGTCGCACCAGATGCTGACGCTGGTGTACTCGGTCAGCTTCAGGTCCGCGGGGATCGGGTAGTTCTGGTCACCCTTGTTGCCCTTGAGCTTGCCCAGGCTGACGTACTTGCCGTCGTCGAAGACGTGCCAGCCCGCCCTGCCTTCCTTCACCGGGGCATCGGTCAGCCACACCCTCAGGTCCGGCCCGTTGCTGGTGTCCAGCCCCTCCAGCCGGAGGATGCGCGAGCCGTCCGGCAGTCGGACGATCTTCACGGTGCCGGTGGTGGTGTGCTCGTGGCTGATCAGGCTTCCCTCGGCCAGGGTCCGCGGGGCGCCCGGCGGCGAGGAGGCCGGCGCCGCGGTGGGAAGGGCTTCGCCGACCGTCTGGTCCTGCCACAGCTTCCACGGCTGGAACCAGTACAGACCCGCGGCCACCACCACGGCTGCCACTGCCAACGCCACGATCGCCCACGCCCGAAGCCGTCTGCCCTCACGCTTCACCACGTGTTCCTCCTCGACGTTCAGGCCGACTCGACGACATCGGGCACCGCGGCCCGGAGAGCCGCCCATAACGCAATGTTACGGCGGATGACGGCGCTACAGCCGCCGCAGCCCGGTGGTGAGGACCTGGCTCGACATCCTGTCGCCGAGCACGAGGCGGTCCGGCGCCCGGTGCCGTCCGGTCGGGCCGGTACCGGGCACGCGGTCATGGTGCGGGCGATGCGGTTTCCGGGAGGAGGTACCAGGCGGTGCTGTCCGGCGGCAGCAGGCGGGCGCCGGCGTGCAGCGGCACGCTGCTGAGCACCGGGCCGGTGGCCGTGCCCTCGGGGCCTTCGGGCAGCAGGACCGGCTCGGGTGTGGGGTTGGCGAGGCAGCGCAGCGAGCCGGCGGTGAAGTCGAGTACGTCCGCGTGCGGCGGTGAGTTCCACTGCAGGGCCGCGTCAGGGGTGAGGGCCTTGCGGCGCAGCGCCAGGGCCGCGCGGTAGACGCCGAGGGTGCTGTCCGGGTCGCCGCGCTGGGCCTCGACGGACAGGTCGGCGAAGGTCTCCGGCTGGGGCAGCCAGCCGGGTCCGGGGCCGAAGCCGAGGGACGGGCCGGTGCGCTCCCAGGGGAGGGGCACCCGGCAGCCGTCGCGGCCTTTGCGGGCGCCGGCCGAGCGGACGCGGACGGGGTCGCGCAGGACCTCGTCGGGGAGGTCGGCGACCTCCGGCAGGCCGAGCTCCTCGCCCTGGTAGAGGTAGGCGGCGCCGGGCAGGGCCAGCAGGAGCAGAGCCGCGGCACGGGCGCGGCGGCCGGCCGCGTCCGGGTCGAGCGGTGGCTGTGTTCCACCGGACCGCAGCCACCGCTCCTGGTCGGTGCCTGCTGGCAGCGCCAGCCGGGAGGCGTGCCGGATCACGTCGTGATTGGAGAGGACCCAGGTGGGCGCCGCCCCCACGGCGCCGGCCAGGGCGAGCGAGCGGTCGACGGTGGCGCGCAGCGCCGGGGCGTCCCAGGAGGCGCCGAGGAAGTCGAAGTTGAAGGCCTGGTGGAGTTCGTCGGCGCGTACGTAGAGGCCGCGCCGGTCGGGGGCGGCCCAGGACTCGGCGACGGTGAGGCGCGGCGGCCGGTAGGTGTCGGTCAGGCGGCGGAAGCCGCGCAGCAGCCCGTGCACTTCCTCGCGGTCCCAGAACGGGTGGTCGCCGCGCCAGCCGTCGCCGACGATGCGGTGGTGCATCTGGTCGGGGCCGAGGTCGCGGAGGGGTTCGGCGAGGTCCTTGGCCATGCCGTGGGCGACGTCGAAGCGGAAGCCGTCGACGCCGCGGTCCAGCCAGAACCGGAGGATGTCATGGAACTCGGCGACCACCTCGGGGTGGGTCCAGTCCAGGTCGGGCTGGGTGGCGTCGAAGAGGTGGAGGTACCACTGGCCGTCGTCGACCTGCCGCCAGGCCGGGCCGCCGAACACGGACTGCCAGTCGGTGGGCGGCCGGGTGCCGCCGTTCCGGCCGTCGCGGAAGACGTAGCGTGCGCGGGCCGGGCCGCCGGGCGGTGCGGCGAGTGCCTCCTGGAACCACGTGTGCTGGTCCGAGGTGTGGTTGGGCACGATGTCGACGATGACACGCAGGCCGAGCGCATGGGCGCGGGCGACGAGGGCGTCGAAGTCGTCGAGGGTGCCGAAGCGCGGGTCGACGTCGCGGTGGTCGGCGACGTCGTAGCCGCCGTCCCGCATCGGCGAGGGGTAGAACGGGGTGAGCCAGACGGCGTCGGCGCCGAGCTGGGTGATGTGGGGCAGGCGGGCGGTGATTCCGGGGAGATCTCCCACACCGTCGCCGTCACTGTCGGCGAAACTGCGGACGTATATCTGGTAGATGACGGCGTTGCGCCACCATTGGGGCCCGAGATGCGGTTCGGGGGTGTGCATCGAAAGTCCTTGGGTGAGGCGCGGTTCAGGGGTGGACTCGTGTGACGGCGGCGAGTTGGGCCGTGCCTGAGCGGGGTGAGGTCAACACGGGCACGCCGAGCGCACCTGCGGGCAGGGCGGACAGAACGTTCGCCATCGACGCCTGGGCGAGTACGAGCACGTCGTGGTCCTCGGCCAGGCGCCGAGCCTGCTCGGTGATGAGCCGGTCGTGACGGGCCTGGTCGCCGCCGGTGCGGGCCTCGTAGGCGCCCGGACAGGTGGTCGTGGTGAGGGTGATGACGGCGCCCTGCTCGGCCGCGGCGCGCCGGACCAGGTCGGCGGTCGGGGTGAGCGTGGAGTCGAGGGTCGCCAGGACGGCGATCCGGCTGCCGGTGCGGACGGCTTCGGCGGCCATCGGCTCGTCGATGCGCAGCACCGGGATCCCGGCGAGTGGGCGGGCCTGTTCGGCGGCGGCGCCGAGGGAGGAGCAGGTGACCAGGACGGCGTCGGCGCCGGCCGCTTCGGCATGGGTGACGTAGGCGGTGAGGCGGGCGGCAGTGCGGGGCAGCGGCCCGTACGCGACGGTGTCGGCGAGCAGGCTCTCGTCGACGAGGTGGTACGGGCGGACGTGCGGGGCGAGTTCGCGCAGCAGCGGGTCGAAGACGGCCGGAAGGCCGGCGACGGTGTGCAGCACGCAGACGCGCGGGGCCGTGGCGGGTGCGGTGCTGGTCACGCGTTCTCCTGGGTACGGGCGGCGGTCGTGTTCCACCAGGGGCGGCCGTGGGTGTCGACGATGTCGCCGAGGCGGCGCAGCCGGTCGGTGCTCGGGCCGCGGAGTGCGGCGTCGCGGTCGCCGGTCAGGGCGTCGGTCCACAGGGCGCGTCCGGCGAGGAAGCCCGAGGCGCCGGCCCGGCAGGCGGCTTCGACGGCGGTCGGGAAGTCGGTGGCGGCGACTCCCTGTGAGAGCACCACCCAGGGCACCTCCACGGCGGCGTCGATGCGGGCGGCCTGCTCGGTGAGGTGGGAGACGGAGCCGACGCCGCCGTCGGGGACCTGGCACTTGTAGAGCGAGGGTGCGAGCGGGGCGAGTTCGCGGGCCGCCTCGACGATGGCGTCGTTGAGGACGAAGGTGCCGGCCGCCTCCTCCTCGCGGGTGGGCCGGGCGACCGGTTCGAGGACGGAGGCGAGCCCGGCGGTCCGGCACAACTCGACGAAGCGGGCGGCGAGTTCGACACGGCGCTCCCGGTGGCCGTCGCGGCGCCAGATGACCAGCAGCTTGAGGCCACGGGTGCTGTCGGCGACAACCTTGACGGTGTCGACGGTCTCGTCCAGCGACGTGTCCTCGACGGCCTTGCCGGGCTGCTGGTCCAGGACGTCGACGGCGAGGATCGGCGCGCAGCCGGCGGGCAGCACCTGTCCGTCGACGAGCTGCCGGTAGCCGTAGTCCTGGTCGATGAGGAGCGCGGAGGCGTGCGGGCCGAGTTCGCGGGCCACAGCGGTCTTGAAGTCGGTGAGGCGCGCGTCGGGGATGTCCGTGCCGGGCACGCCGGCGCGTTCGGCCATCATCGTGCGGAGCGAGTCGCGTTGGTCGGCGGCGACCATCGCGAAGGTGCCGGTGGGGCGGGCGAGTGCGGCGGGGGCGACGGAGCCGCCGGCGAGCAGCGTGGGGCGGGTCATTGATGTCGTTCCTTGTCCTCGAAGTCGGTACGCGGTGCGGTGCGGGGTGTCACGAGCGGCAGGAACCGTTCGTGGTGGTCGGCGCGGTGGGCTCGGGCCGCCGCGGGGTCGGGGCGGAGGTCTGTGGTCGGGGCCGCGGGCGGCCGGCCGAGGCCGAGGGCGGTGCCCGCGAGGAGCGCGTGATCTTCCTCGGCGTGCAGATCGACGACGCCTCCGCAAACGACGTGATGGCGCAGCTGCTGTGCCTGGAGTCGATGGACCC
>NZ_JBEXRZ010000243.1:0-10552 GCF_040613325.1 Streptomyces sp. NPDC006283
CGCATGGACGACCTGGACACGCCGATCTGGGCCGCCGCCACGGAGGCCTGGCAGGCTGACGCGGAGGCGGCGGCCCCGCCGGCGGCGCGGGGCCGGCAGACCCGGTGTCGTGGCGGGGCGGCTTGGGGGACAACCGCGTGCCGCGGGGGCCAACAACAGGCAAATCCGCATTCGTTGTCGTTGACACGTCAAGTTCTACGCGCATCAATGGACGTATGCGAATCCCCCCACGACTCGCCACCCTCAGTGGCATCACCGCCCTCGTATCGACTCTCCTCATCGGCGGCCAGGCCGCCACGGCAGCCCCCGCCGGCGCTTTCGCGATCGGTGACATCTGCTACTCCGACCTGCCGAGCCAGGCCCACGACACCCTCGACCTGATAGAGCAGGGCGGGCCGTTCCCGTACGAGCAGGACGGAACGGTCTTCCAGAACCGTGAAGGCATCCTGCCGCCCCACTCCACGGGCTACTACCACGAGTACACGGTCATCACCCCCGGCTCCCCGAACCGCGGCGCGCGCCGCATCGTCACCGGTGACTCGGCGCAGGAGGACTACTACACCGCCGACCACTACGAGTCGTTCGACCTCGTCGACCACGGCTGCTGAATCCGTCCCGCCGCTCCGCCGCGCAGGTAACCTCCGCCCCATGACGACGACCTTTGTGATCGACGGGGCGGAGGTCACCGGACTGGACAGCTTCTGGAAGGCCATCGGTGAAGCGGTCAACGGCCCGGGCGGCTACTTCGGCCGCAATCTCGACGCCCTCGCCGACTGCCTCGGCGGGGGCTACGGCACCCCCGACGACGGCGACTTCGTCATCGAGTGGCACGACCACGAACTCTCCCGCAGGGCCCTCGGTCACGAGGAGACCGCACGACAGCTGGACCGCCGCGCCCGCCGCGCCCACCCCGACGCGAGGGCCGACGTCCGCGCACAGCTGGCGCGGGCACGCGAAGGGCACGGCCCCACCGTCTTCGACTGGCTGGTGGCGATCTTCGAGGAACGTGCCCCGGGCAGGCTGAGGCTCCTCTGACGGCCGGAGCCGGACCTTCAGCCGTGCCGCGACGGCGTCCCCGCGAGCCGCCGCCGCAGCCGCTCGTCCCTGATGTGCCGCACCGCGTTCGCCGCCGTGTCGTGGGCGTAGCCCTCCGGGTCCTCCTCCGCCAGCAGCCGCGTGAGGACCTCCTCCGCGCGCGGGTCCTGGCGCATCGCGAGCCCTCTGGCCGCCTCGGCCACCGTCTCGGCGTCCGGGTCCTGGACACGGGCCGCCAGTGCCTCACGGATCTCGGGTGTGTCCGCGTCCACGCCCGCCAGCCCCGTGGTCGCCCAGTCCCTGACCGACGCCTGCGCGTCCCGCGTCAGCCCGATCAGGGTCCGCACGCCCTCCTCGTGGTCCCCGGGCACCAGCCCGCACAGCGCCAGCGCCACCCGGAGCCGCACTCCCGCGTCCGGGCTCCCGGCGTGCCGCAGGATTTCGGGGAGCGAGGCCGGGTCGCCGTGGTGCCCGAGCGCCAGGACGGCCGCCTGGACGACCTCCGGGTCCTTCGCCTCGCGGGACAGTTCACGCAGCAGCGGCAGCGCCCGTGCGGCGAACGGCCGCACGACCCGCCCGCCGCTCTCCGCGCGGAAGCCCAGCCGGCCCAGCACGTCCGCGGCGAAGGCCTGGTGCAGCGGCTCGTCGCTCGCGCACCAGCCGACCGCGGTCCGGAAGGTCTCCTCGTCGCCGAGCCGCCACAGGGCCGTCACCGCCTCGATCCAGTCGTCCCGGTCCGGGTCGCCGTGGTTCAGGGCCCGTTCCGCGAGGGTCGCGTGCGGAGTGCGGATGCCGAGCCGCTCCTCGAGGAGCGTGGCGATCGCGCCGTGGCCGGTCTGCTGCTCGCTGCCCGACGCCGGGCTGCCGTCCCGCAGCAGCTCGACGACCACCGTTGTGCCGCCGTCCTCCTCGACGCGCCGTGCGACCGTCTCCGCCCCCGGTTCGTACGCCAGGAGCTGGGCCCGCAGCTCCTGTTCCACGTCGAGCGTCAGCCATCGGCGGGCTTCCTCCAGCGCCTGCTCCAGCGTCTTCGCCCGTGAACCGGCCCCGTGCCGCAGCAGGGCCCGCACCGTCGACGGCGAGCCGCGGCGGGCGGCGAGCACCAGCGGCGCCTCGCCGCTCGGGCCCGGCAGATCGGGGTCGGCGCCGTGGTCCAGGAGGGCCTCCACCGTGTCCGTGTGCCCTTGGGTCACCGCCCAGATCATCGCGGTGAAGCCGAGCAGCTCGCGGCGGTCGGCTTCCGCGCCCGCGGCGAGCAGCGCCCTGACGGACTCGGCGTGTCCCCAGGCGGCGGCGCCGCACAGCGGCAGGTCGCCGTCCTCGGGACCGCAGGCCCGGTCGGGGTCGGCGCCCGCGGCGAGCAGCAGCCGCACGATGCCTGCCTTGTTGCCGGTGGCCGCCTCGTACAGAGGCGTCCGGCCGTCCTCGTCGGTCGCCTCGGCATCGGCTCCCGCCCGCAGCAGCCGCACCACGGTGTCGTCGTCAGCGCCGTGCACCGCCTCGAACAGGTCCAGCGCGTTCGCCGCCGGTTCGTCCGTCATGGTTCGACCTTACGGAAGCCCTGTCAGGTGTCGCATTCGAGAATCGTCCGACACAGCCCGCAGCGGGCTCGTACCCGCCCCCGTACCGGCACCCGGATGCGCTGGTGACAGGTGGTGCACGGGAAGGAGACGCGCAGGCCGTCCGGACCGTGCTCGAACGCGTAGGCGTACGGGCCGGCGGCCTGGGCTCCGGGGGCCTGGAGGGCGTGGCGGCGGTCCTTGACGTAGCGGAGACGGCCGAGCCGGCCCGCTGTGGTCAGCGGGGGCTGCTGGGCGTCGCGCAGCGCCTCGGCGCGGCCCTTGGTGTACGCGTGGTAGGCCTGCGGGCTGGTGAACCAGGTCCGCGGATCCTCGTCGAGGGCCATCGCCCGCCCGGCGAGGACGTAGCCGAACTCCTCCGGCGTGAGATAACCGAGCTTCTGGCTGGACACGGCGTCCTCGCGGAACGCGTCCAGCAGCAGCCAGCCCGCGCCCAGATAGGTGGTCACGGTATCGGTGAGGATCTCGTTGTCGCGGGTGCCGGGGAACGCCAGCCCGAGCCGGTGCAGCAGTACATGGGTGATCTCGTGGGCGAGGGCGGCGCCGATGTCCCGCCGGTGGGTGCGGAACCGGTCATTGAGCTCGATGAAGTACTCCGGCCCCGCGGTCAGTTCGACGCTCGCCGCGTGCTTCATCTCGCGGAAGCTGACAATCACCCGGGCGTCCGGCAGGCGCAGATGGTGCACCAGGGCGCGGGCCACCCGCTGCGCGCCCAGGTGGAGATCGTCCTGCTCGCTGAAGGCGACATCGGCGGGGAGCACGCTGGGCGCGTAGGAGAGCACGCCCTCCGGGGAGAGCCGCCGGTACAGCGCGGTGATCGCCGACCGCACGGTGTCCAGGTGCGGGAAGCCGTGTACGACCTCGCTGCCGTTCGCCACGTGCCGTACCCCCATGCGTCCTGGTCTTCCACGCCTCTTGCGCCTGTGGCGCGTGTGTACCTGCGCGCCCCCCGAACGGGCTTCAACTCTACGGCGGTGCCGCGGACGCACCGCTGAGACGCCGCCCGGGAATTGGCCGAAAGGTGCTCCTTGTGGTGTCCGCTGACCGGGTCCCATACTCCGGAGAACGCCTTGTCGGGCACATGTCACCGCTCGGTCCGGCTCGGTGTACCCCTCAACCCCCCACGAGAGGCAGTCCCTTGAACCTGATGCGCACGCTCAAGAGATGCGTCGCCGCCGGCGCCGTCATCCTCGCCGCCGTCAGTCTCCAGCCCACCTCAGCCTCCGCCGCCCCACCGCCCGTCGTCGGCGGCACGCGCGCCGCGCAGGGCGAATTCCCCTTCATGGTCCGGCTCTCCATGGGCTGCGGCGGCGCGCTCTACGCCAAGGACATCGTGCTCACCGCCGCGCACTGCGTGAACGGCTCCGGCAACAACACCAGCATCACGGCGACCGCCGGCGTCGTGGACCTGCGGAGCTCCAGCGCCATCAAGGTCCGTTCCACCAAGGTCCTGCAGGCCCCCGGCTACAACGGCACGGGCAAGGACTGGGCCCTCATCAAGCTCGCCCAGCCCATCAACCTGCCCACCCTGAAGATCGCCGAGACCACGGCGTACAACAACGGCACCTTCACCGTCGCCGGCTGGGGTGCGGCCCGCGAGGGCGGCGCGCAGCAGCGCTACCTGCTCAAGGCCCAGGTCCCGTTCGTCTCCGACGCCGCATGCGGGCAGGCGTACAACGAACTCGTACCAGGCGAGGAGATCTGCGCCGGCTACAACCAGGGCGGTGTCGACACCTGCCAGGGCGACTCCGGCGGTCCCATGTTCCGCAAGGACAACGCCGGTGCCTGGACCCAGGTGGGCATCGTCAGCTGGGGCTACGGCTGCGCGAGGGCCGGCTACCCCGGCGTCTACACCGAGGTCTCCACCTTCGCCGCCGCCATCAAGTCCGCGGCAGCGAACCTGTAAGGCACCCGGCGCACAAGGCGTACAAGAGGGGGCAGGCTCGGCAGCCTGCCCCCTCCGGCACACAGCACCACCGCAGCTCAGCGCAACCGCAGCACCGGCTCGGCCGCGCCGCCCTCCAGCTCCAGCACCCACACCTCGTTGCCGCCCGCGCGCAGCACGGGCCCGGGCACATACAGCGGACGCACCGGCCCGGCCGACCAGTAGCGGCCCAGGTTGAAGCCGTTCACCCAGACGAACCCCCGTGTCCAGCCCGGCAGTTCGAGGGCCGCGTCACCCGGCACGGCCACGTCGAACGTCCCCCGGTACAGCCCCACCGCCCCCGGCTCGGGATCGCGCCACGGCATACGGGCGAGCGCACCGGGCTCCTCGAACGCTTCCAGCCGCAGCCCACAGGCCCGCACACCGTGCAGAAACTGCCGCTCGTGCAGCACCCCGCCGGTGATGCCCTTCGGCTCACCCGTGCGCGGCCCGTAGTTGACCCGGCCCAGCGACTCCACCCACAGCTCCACGGACGCCGGGCCCGCGACCGGTTCCGCAAGGGTGGCGTTCTCACCGTCGAGCACCCCCGCCCGCACCCCGTCCACATACACCACGGCCCGGTCGCGGAGCCCGGCCACGGTCAGCGGATAGGGCTGACGCGGCCCCGGGACGTCCACGCGAACGCGGACCAGTCCGCGCTCCACGCCCAGCTCCTCGAACGTCAAAGGCACCGGGGACTCGCGCTCCTCGCCGCCGAGAACCTCCAGCACCGCATCGGCCGGCGCCCACTCGCCGAGCGTGACCCGCACCGGCGACGACAGTGCGGCCGGGGCGGGCGGCGGCTCCGGCAACGGCCCCTCCTGATACCCGGCGAGGATCTCGCGGAAGAGCCAGAACTTCTCCGTCGGCCGCCCCGCCTCGTCGACCGGCGCGTCGTAGTCGTAGGAGGTCACCGTCGGCTGCAACTCGCCGTCGTGCAACGGCCCCGAGCGATTCGCCCCCGCCCAGCCCCCGAAGTTCGTCCCGCCGTGCGCCATGTACAGATTCACCGACGCCCCCGCCGCAAGAGTCTCCCGCAGCACCCCGGCCGCGTCCCGCGCCTCCCGCCGTGCCGGCGCCGCCCCCCAGTGCTCGAACCAGCCACACCAGAACTCCATGCACATCAGCGGCCCCGACGGCCGGTGGCGGCGCAGCGCCGCGAAGGCCCTTGCGGCCCCCGACCCGAAGTTCACCGTGGCCAGCACACCCGGCAGCGAGCCGCCCGTCAGCATGTGGTCCTCCGGGCCGTCGGACGTGAACAGCGGCACCGTCACACCGCGGGACCGCAACAGCCGAGCCAACTGCCGCAGGTACTCGCCGTCCGAGCCGTAGCTGCCGTACTCGTTCTCCACCTGCACCATCAGCACCGGGCCACCACACGCGATCTCACGCTCCACCACCTGCGGCAGAAGCCGCGTGAACCAGCGCTCCACATGCTCCAGATATTCGGGATCACGCGTCCGTGCCCGCCGCCCCACCCTGCCCGTGAGCCACGACGGCAGACCGCCGTTCTCCCACTCGGCGCAGATGTACGGCCCCGGCCGCACGATCGCCCACATGCCCGCCGCGTCCACCGCGTCCAGGAACCGGCCGAGCGCGCCCGGGTCCACGTACCGCCCCGGCTCCGGCTCGTGCAGATTCCACGGGACGTACGTCTCCACGCAGTTGAGGCCCATGGCCCGCAGCATCGCCAGCCGGTGCCCCCACTGCCCCTCGTGCACCCGGAAGTAGTGCAGCGCCCCCGACAGCAGCCGCACCGGCCGCCCGTCCAGCAGGAAATCCGTGTCACCCACGGTGAAGTCAGCCACCCGACGCTTCCCTCTCTCGCTCACTTTCCGTCACGAGGATCACCCTCTGGCGCACGGCGGGTCCATGGACAAAGATCGGCTCTCCTTGGACTGACTGACCGGGGGAGGGCCAAAAGAGCACCAAGGGGACCGGGCACCACGGAAGGGCCCCGGGAACCACGGAAGGAGCGGGAAACGGCATGTACCACACCTGGATGCGCTACTTCACCCCGAGCCCTGTTCACCACCGGCTCGGCCTCGTATGTCTCGGCGTCGGCCTCCAGCACGGCACGCTGCCCAAAGTCGGACCCCGCACCCTCGACCACCACGTCGCCGTCGTCATCAGCGCCGGCAGCGGCTGGTACCTCGCCGCGGACGGACGGCGCACCACCGTCACCGCCCCCGTCCTGCTCTGGCTCACCCCCGGCGTGCCCCACCACTACGGCCCCGACCCCGCCGGATGGGACGAGAGCTTCGTCGACTTCACCGGGCCCGCCACCACCACCTACACCGAACTCGGCTACATCGAACCCGACCGGCCCGTGGTCCCCCTGTCCGACGCCGCCGGAGCCCGCGCCGCCGTCGGCCGCATCGCCCGCGCCGCACGCCGCGGCAATCCCCTCCTCGAGGTCGAGACCGGCGCCGCAGTCCACGAACTCCTCGTCGCCCTGCGCCGCGCCCGCGCCGACCTCGGCCCCGACGGCGATCCGGTCCTCACCGCTCTGGCCCGCGACGCCTTCCAGCCGCTGACCGTCGCCGAACACGCCGCGCGGAACGGCATGAGCCTCGCGGAACTGCGAACCGCCGTCCGCCGCGGCACCGGACGCACCCCCAAGGACTACCTCCTCGGCATCAGACTGGGCCGCGCCAAGGAACTGCTCGCCGCCACCGAGCTCCCCGTCGCCGCCGTCGCCCGCCGCGTCGGGTACGAGGACCCCGCCTACTTCTCCCGCCTGTTCACCCGCCGCGTCGGCCTCGCGCCCATCCGCTTCAGGGAACAGCAGGGCCGGGCCGTCCCCGGCGGATGGAGCACCCGCGTCCCGGACCCCGAACACCCTCCGACCATCGCCACGTCCTCGACGTAAGCTCCCTGACCATGACCACGAGGGACATCGACGAGACCGTGCGCGCCGAGCTGAACCGTCTGCGCGAGAGCATCGACAACATCGACGCGGCCGTCGTCCACATGCTCGCAGAACGCTTCAAGTGCACCCAGCAGGTCGGCCACCTCAAGGCCGAGCACCATCTGCCGCCCGCCGACCCGGCCCGCGAGGCCCGCCAGATCGAGCGGCTCAGGCACCTCGCGGAGAGCGCGAAACTCGACCCGGCATTCGCGGAGAAACTGCTCAACTTCATCATTGCGGAGGTCATCCGCCACCACGAGCAGATCGCCGACCAACCGGACCCCCCGGAGCAGCCCGCCTGACCGGACAGGCCGGCCCCGCCCGACCCCGAAGCCCATACCCGCAGAGTGTGCGCTGACAGCGGAACCCCCACCCCGTGTGCCGACGCGGGCCCATCAGGCAGCATGGGCCCATGTCCGTACTGACGCGCGACGAAGCGCAGACCCGAGCCCGGCAACTCGACGTACACCGGTACACGATCGACCTCGATCTGACCACCGGCGACGACACCTTCGACTCCCGCACCGTCATCCACTTCACCACCACCGCGGCCGGGGACACCTTCGTCGAGATCAAGCCCGCCGAACTCCGCTCGATCACGCTCGACGGACACCCCCTCGACCCCGCCTCCCTCGCCGAGAACCGGCTCCCCCTCACCGGCCTCACCGCCGGCGAACACGAACTCCGCGTCGACGCCCGGATGCGCTACTCGCACACCGGCGAGGGCATGCACCGCTTCACCGACCCCAGCGACGGCGAGACGTACGTCTACACCCAGCTGTTCATGGACGACGTGCAGCGCGTCTTCGCCGCGTTCGACCAGCCCGACCTCAAGGCCGTCTTCGAACTGTCCGTCACCGCCCCCCAAGGCTGGACCGTCCTCGGCAACAGCGTCGCCACCGACCAGGGCGCGGGCCGCTGGACCTGCGCCCCCACCCCGCCGATCTCCACCTACCTCGTCGCCGTCGCCGCCGGCCCCTGGCACTCCGTGCGCACCGAACACGCCGGACTGCCCTTCGGCCTCCACTGCCGCCGCTCCCTCGCCCCCTATCTCGACGCCGACGCCGACGAACTCCTCGACGTCACCCGGCAGTGCTACGACCGGTACCACGAGAAGTTCGAGGAGCCCTACCCCTTCGACTCCTACGACCAGGCCTTCGTCCCCGAATTCAACGCGGGCGCCATGGAGAACCCGGGCCTCGTCACCTTCCGCGACGAATTCGTCTACCGCTCCGCCGTCACCGATACCCAGCGCCAGACCCGCGCCATGGTCATCGCCCACGAGATGGCCCACATGTGGTTCGGCGACCTCGTGACCCTCAAGTGGTGGGACGACATCTGGCTCAACGAGTCCTTCGCCGAGTACATGGGCTACCAGACCCTGACAGAAGCCACCCGCTTCACCGACACATGGGTCGACTTCGCCATCGCCCGCAAGTCCTGGGGCTACGACGCCGACCAGCGCCCCTCCACCCACCCCGTCGCCCCCGACCCGGACGCCGTGCCCGACACCGCGTCCGCCATGCTCAACTTCGACGGCATCTCCTACGCCAAGGGCGCCTCCGCGCTGCGCCAGCTCGTCACCTGGCTCGGGGAGAAGGACTTCCTCGCCGGCATCAACAACCACTTCGCCCGGCACAAGTTCGCCAACGCCACCCTCGCCGACTTCATCGACTCGCTCGCCGACGCCACCGACCGGGACGTGCACGCCTGGGCCGGGTCATGGCTGCGCACCAGCGGCGTCGACACCCTCACCCCGACCGTCACCGACACGGCGGCCGGCTGGACGCTCACCGTCGAACGCGACGGCAGCCGCCCGCACCGCATCGCCGTCGGCGCCTTCGACCCCGACCCCATCGACCCCGGCCACCTCGTCCTGCGCGACCGGCTCGAGATCGACGTACCCCAGACCGAGGAGGCGACGCCGCGCCCCGGCCGCCGCCCCGCCCTCGTCGTCCTCAACGACGGCGACAACAGCTACGCCAAGGTCCGCCTCGACGACACCTCCTGGGCCACCGTCCTCACCTCGCTGTCCGGCATCCCCGACGCGCTGACCCGCGCCGTCGTCTGGAACGCCGCCCGCGACATGGTCCGCGACGGCGAACTCGCCCCCTCGGTCTACCTCGAGGCCGCCCGCGACCACCTGCCCCGCGAAAGCGACCTCGCCGTCGTCCAAGGCGTCCTCGCCTTCGCCGCCGGCCCGATCGCCGACTGCTACCTCCCCGCCGACCGGCGCCCCGCCGCGCTCGCCACCCTCACGCACATCAGCCGCGCCCTGCTGCGCCGTACCGAGGACGGCAGCGACCCCGGCCTGCGCCTGACCGCCGTACGCCACTACATCGACGCGGCCACCCAGCCCGAGCCGATCCAGGAATGGCTCAGCGACGGCAGCGTGCCCGGCGGCCCCGAACTCGACCCCGAGCTGCGCTGGCGTGTCCTCAAGCGCCTCGCCGTCCTCGGCGCGGTCGACGAAGCGGCCATCACGGCGGAGCTGGAACGCGACCCGAGCGCCACCGGCCAGGAGGGCGCGGCGCGCTGCCGCGCGGCCCTCCCCACCCCCGAGGCGAAGGCCGCCGCCTGGGCGAGGCTCTTCACGGGTGAAGAACTCTCGAACTACCTGTTCACCGCCACGGCGCAGGGCTTCTGGCAGCCCGAACAGGCCGACCTCGTACGCGAGTACGTGCCCCGCTTCTACCCCGACGCGGTCGCACTCGCGGCCCGCCGCGGGCCGGCGATCGCGGAAGCGTGCGGCCGGTACGCCTTCCCCGTCCACGCGGTGGACGCGGAAGCGCTGCGCATCGGCGAAGCACGCCTGTCCGAACCGGACATGCTCCCGGCCCTCCGCCGCAAGCTGACCGACCAGGTCGACGACCTGCGCAGGGCGCTCCGGGTCCGGGCGGCATCGGCCTGACGAAGCCATGGCCCCTGACGGAGGCCCGGCGGGCCCAGAGAGCGTGCCGTCCTTGTCGGGGCTCCTTCCCCTCCGCCTCGCGGCGTGGGGCTCCACCGAACCCCGCGCCGGGGCCCCCTGGGGGCGGCGATCGCGGGCCCCTCCCGGGGCACTCCCCCCCAAAGGAATATCCCAACTCTTAAAAACAGTCC
>NZ_JBEXRZ010000244.1:0-10409 GCF_040613325.1 Streptomyces sp. NPDC006283
GCGCTGGGCGAGGCGCACGCCACGAAGATCCACAAGATCATGGACATGGCGATCGCGGCGGGTGCGCCGCTGGTGTCGCTGAACGACGGTGCGGGTGCCCGGATCCAGGAGGGTGTCTCGGCGCTGGCCGGCTACGGCGGCATCTTCCAGCGCAACACCCGGGCCTCGGGGGTGATTCCGCAGATCTCGGTGATGCTCGGGCCGTGCGCGGGCGGCGCGGCCTACAGTCCGGCGCTCACCGATTTCGTGTTCATGGTGCGTGAGACGTCGCAGATGTTCATCACCGGCCCCGATGTGGTCAAGGCGGTGACCGGCGAGGAGATCAGCCAGAACGGGCTGGGCGGTGCGGACGTGCACGCGCAGACCAGCGGCGTGGCGCACTTCGCCTACGACGACGAGGAGACCTGCATCGCCGAGGTCCGCTACCTGTTGTCGATGCTGCCGTCCAACAACCGGGAGAACCCGCCCACCGCGCACAGCGACGATCGGGCCGACCGGCGCTCGCAGGTGCTGCTGGACCTGGTGCCCGCGGACGGCAACCGCCCCTACGACATGCACCAGGTCATCGAGGAACTCGTCGACGACGGCGACTACCTGGAGATCCACGAACGCTGGGCGCGGAACATCATCTGCGCGCTGGCCCGCCTGGACGGGCAGGTGGTGGGCATCGTCGCCAACCAGCCCCAGGCGCTGGCCGGCGTGCTGGACATCGAGGCCTCCGAGAAGGCCGCCCGGTTCGTGCAGATGTGCGACGCGTTCAACATCCCGATCCTCACCCTGCTCGACGTCCCCGGCTTCCTGCCCGGCGTCGACCAGGAACACGGCGGCATCATCCGCCACGGCGCGAAACTGCTCTACGCGTACTGCAACGCCACCGTGCCGCGCATCTCACTGATCCTCCGCAAGGCGTACGGGGGCGCGTACATCGTCATGGACAGCCAGTCCATCGGCGCCGACCTCACCTACGCCTGGCCCACCAACGAGATCGCCGTCATGGGCGCGGAAGGCGCGGCGAACGTCATCTTCCGCCGCCAGATCGCCGACGCCGAAGACCCCGAGGCGATGCGCCGGCGCATGGTCAAGGAGTACAAGGCCGAGCTCATGCACCCCTACTACGCCGCAGAACGCGGCCTCGTCGACGACGTCATCGACCCGGCCGAAACCCGCGAGGTCCTCATCGCCTCCCTCGCGATGCTGCGCACCAAGCACGCCGACCTGCCCTCCCGCAAACACGGCAACCCCCCGCAGTAGGGGCACCGCCGGCGGCCTGATCCCCCCATCCGCTCCCGGGCCCGTCAAGCCCCCCCTTCGGTCCCCCGACCAGCGGGCCCCTACCCCCTGGAGACATCTCTTGCACAGCACCCGGCCGTCCCTTGCGGCCGAACGCGACCCCAGGCGCTGGGTCATCCTCGGCGTGATCTGCCTGGCCCAGCTCGTCGTCCTGCTCGACAACACCGTCCTCAACGTCGCCATCCCGGTCCTCACCACCGACCTGGGCGCCAGCACCGCCGACATCCAGTGGATGATCAACGCCTACGCGCTGGTGCAGTCCGGGCTGCTGCTCACCGCGGGCAGCCTCGCCGACCGCTACGGCCGCAAACTGCTGCTGATGGCCGGACTGGTCCTGTTCGGCGCCGGATCCGCCTGGGCCGCCTTCGCGCAGGACTCCGCGCAGCTCATCGCCGCCCGCGCCGGGATGGGCGTGGGCGGCGCGCTGCTGGCCACCACCACCCTCGCCGTCATCATGCAGGTCTTCGACGACGAGGAACGCCCCCGCGCGATCGGCCTGTGGGGCGCGGTCTCCTCCCTGGGCTTCGCCGCCGGACCCCTGCTCGGCGGCGCCCTGCTCGACCACTTCTGGTGGGGCTCGATCTTCCTGATCAACCTCCCCGTCGCCGCCCTGGGACTGCTCGCCGTCGCCCGCCTGGTGCCCGAGACGAAGAACCCCGAAGGCAAACGCCCCGACCTCGTGGGCGCCCTGCTGTCCACCGCGGGCATGGTCGGCGTCGTCTACGCGATCATCTCCGGCCCCGAACACGGCTGGACCTCCCCCCAGGTCCTGCTGCCCGCCGCCGGCGGCGCACTGGCCCTGGCCGCGTTCGTGCGCTGGGAGCTGCACATCCCCTTCCCCATGCTCGACATGGGCTTCTTCACCAACCGCCGCTTCAACGGCGCCGTCGCCGGCGGCCTGCTCGTCGCCTTCGGCATGGCCGGCTCGCTGTTCCTGCTCACCCAGCACCTCCAACTCGTCCTCGGCTACGACGCCCTGCAGGCCGGCCTGCGCACCGCGCCGCTCGCCCTGACCATCGTGTGCCTCAACCTCGCCGGCATCGGCGCCAAACTCCTCGCCACACTCGGCACGGCACGCAGCATCGCCCTCGGCATGAGCCTGCTGGCCGCGGGCCTGACCGCGGTGGCCGTCCTCGGTTCCGGCACCGGCGCACACTACGGCGGCATGCTCGCCGGCCTGCTCCTGATGGGCAGCGGCATCGCCCTGGCCATGCCCGCCATGGCCACCGCCGTCATGTCCTCCATCCCGCCCGCCAAAGCAGGAGCCGGCGCCGGCGTGCAGGGCACCATCACCGAATTCGGCGGCGGCCTGGGCGTGGCGATCCTCGGCGCGATCCTCGGCTCCCGCTTCGCCGCCCACCTGCCCGAAGCGATCACCGGAGCCGGCTCCCTCGACGCGGCCCTGCGCGACGCCACACCCCGCCAGGCCCCCCAGATCCACGACGCGTTCGCCGACGCGGTCAGCACCAGCCAGCTCATCGGCGCGGCCGCCGTCTTCACCGGCGGCCTGCTGGCCGCCCTCCTGCTGCACCGCGCCGACCGCGCCACAACCACCGAGACCACACCCGCCCCGGCCACCCCGCAGGAGGCCACCACCACCTGACCGCCCGACGCAGCAGCCCCTGCCCCCCGGACCACCCGGCGGCAGGGGCCGCTGCACCGGCGAGGCTGAAAGGCGCCCCGCGGCAGTAGTCGGGTCGACGGGGGGCATCTCCGGTTGCGCATGCGCCCACGGACCTGCGGGCAGGCCCGGTCCGGGTGCCTGCGGGGGCTTCCGCCCCCACGGGCCCGGCGCCTCACACCGGCGGGGCTCAAAAGGCGCCCCGCGACAGTAGTCGGGTCGGCGGGGGCGCGTTGCGCGTGCGCCCGCGGAGGCCCGGGGGGAGGGCCCGGCCCGGCACGGGCGCTGCGGGGGCCCGGCGCGGCTCGAACACCCCACCGGGGCCGACATGGGCCATGGCCGGTTGAGTTGCCGAGAGCGGGAGATGGTCCGCCACGGTGGCTTGCCCGGAACCATTGCAGGGCCGGGTGCCACCGGAGCTTTGCCCACGGCCCCGCGTCTCGAGCGCCGGCGAGGCTGAAGATCGCGTGCCCGTCGGCCGGCCCCGGGGCCCGGCGGACACGCACGCCCCGCCTCTCGAGCGCCGGGCGATCTGAAGGTGCGCCGGCGCGTACCCCCGGTGGGGCTCCGGTGGGGGAGTGCCCGCTGCGGGTGGGGCTTCGAGCACCGGCGAGGCTGCCGCGTCCACCCGGTCGGGGCGGTCGGCGAACGGGCTGCTGCAGTGGGTGCCTGACGCTCCCCGCACGGCCCCCCAAAAACAGGGGGCCGCCACGGCCGGGCGGGGCGACCAGGACCACCCCCGCCACCGGGGCGGGGCCGAGCACCGGTTGTCCGCCCCTGTCCGCGTGTGCCTGGCACGCCCCTGCCCGTCGGGGGAAGCGGTTCAGTGGCCCGGGACGCCGCCCTGGCCCCAGCGGCGTGGGGGGATCGCCGACAGGGCGATCCATGTCTGGTCGCGGATGTCCTCGCCGAACACATCGACCGTGGCCTGGGTCAGACGCTCGATCAGCTCCCGCTCGGACTGCTCGTCAAGACGGCGGTCGTAGATCTTCACCTCGATGAACGGCACAGCGCCCACCTCACTTCCTGCCTCTTTCGGCATGGTCATATGCGGGCGGCGCCCACCGGGGCCGCGGGATCGTAGGCCTCGTGCAGGGCGCGGGTGACCGCCGTGACCATGTGGTCGACCTGCGCGTCGCTCAGGCCCGGATGGCAGGGCAGGTTCATGTGCTCGCCGAACCAGATGCGTTCGGCCTGCGGGCACTCGCCCGGCCCGTGGCCGCGCAGACGCCACTCGGGGGACAGGTGGAGCGGGAAGTACCGCAGCTGCACCTCCACCCCCAGCGCGTCCAGGACGCGCACGAACCGTTCGCGGACCTGGCGGCCGCCGGTGAGGAAGAACGTGTACAGGTGGTAGGCGTGGCGGCTGTCGGGTGCCGCGCGGTGCAGCCGGGTGCCCGGCACGGTGGAGACGGCCGCGTCGAGCCGGCCGGCGATCTCGCGGCGGCGGGCCACGAAACGCTCCAGCGACGCGAGTTGAACCAGTCCCACCGCTGCTGCCGCCTCCGACATCGTGGCGTTGGTGCCCGCGGCGCGGATCCCCACCGCCCGGTGCCGGTAGACACCGTCGGCGAACTTCATCCACGGCAGCAGCGCCGGCGCCGTCGCCTGCCCGGCGGGCAGCGCCGCATACACGCCGTCGGCCTCGTTGTCGCGGATCCGCAGGATGCGTTCGGCCCACTCGTCGCGCGCCAGTGTGATCATGCCGCCCTCGCCGAGGGTGGTGATGTTCTTCGTCGAGTGGAAACTGAAACAGCCGATGTCGGCCAGCGCGCCCGGCCGCCTGCCCCGGTAGCGGGCGCCCAGCGCGTGCGCGCTGTCCTCGACGACGATGATCCCGCGGCGCCGCGCCAGGGCCATGATGCGGTCCATGTCGGCCACCAGGCCGCCGTAGTGGACCAGCAGGATCGCCCGCGTGCGGTCGGTGATCAGCGACTCCAGCACCACCGGGTCGATGTTGAGGGTGTCGGGGTCGATGTCGCAGAACCGGACCCGCACGTCGTGGTCGAGCAGCGGCTGCACGGTCGCCTGGAACGTCTGCGGCGTGGCGATCACCTCGTCGCCCGGCGCCAGATCCAGCATCCGCACCGCCAGCTCCAGCGCGACGGTGCCGCTGGTGACGCTCAGCGCGTGCCGGGCCCCGCTGAGCTCACGAAACCGCTCCTCGAACCGGTCGCGCCACATTCCCGACGTCAACGGCCCGTCGCCGTGCACGAGTTCGGCCAACGCCGCCAGGTCCGCCTCGCCCACGACGCTGCCGCGCCGCGCGAAGGGAACCCGGTAGCCGCCCGAGGGGGCCGCGTTCATGCCGCCTCACCCGCCCCAAAGGTGGCGGTGGCCGCTTTGGCGGCGATGTCGGCGGCCAGCGCCTTCTTGTCGACCTTGTTGAGCCCGGTCAGCGGGAACGCCTCGACGACCTCCACATGGTCGGGCAGCTTGTAGGCGGCCAGGCCCCGCGCCCGCAAAAGCCGCCGCAGCTGCGCGAGAGTCGGTGCGCTGCGGCCGGGCGCGGGCACGATGTAGGCGCAGACCTTCTCGCCCAGCACCGGGTCGGGCATCGCGACGACCGCCGCCTGCTGCACGTCCTCGTGCACGCCCAGGTGCCCCTCGACCTCGGTCGCAGAGACCTTGTCGCCGCCGCGGACGACGACGTCCTTGACGCGGCCCTCCACCACGATCTCCCCGGTCTCGGTGAGCCGCACCAGATCGCCGCTGCGGTAGAACCCGTCCGCGGTGAACGCGCGGGCATTGTGTTCGGGCGCACGGTAGTAGCCGCGCAGCGTGTAGGGGCCGCGGGTCAGCAGCTCCCC
This sequence comes from Streptomyces sp. NPDC006283, assembly GCF_040613325.1. Classification (NCBI taxonomy): domain Bacteria; kingdom Bacillati; phylum Actinomycetota; class Actinomycetes; order Kitasatosporales; family Streptomycetaceae; genus Streptomyces; species Streptomyces sp. NPDC006283. Next base: position 5,722 of record NZ_JBEXRZ010000244.1, read on the forward strand.
GATCTCGCCCACCGCGACCGGCCGGTCCGATCCGTCCACGACCCGTATCTCGTCCCCCGGCGACACCGGCCGGCCCTGGGTGCCCAGCACCACCTCGGGCGCGTCGTCGTCACGGGTGAACGTCAGCAGCCCCTCGGCCATGCCGAACACCTGCTGCAGCCGCACCCCCAGCTCCGGCCCGATCCGACTCGCGACCTCCCGGTGCAGCTTGGCGCTGCCCACCTGCACCACCTGAAGGCTGCTCAGGTCGCGGCCGTGGCCGGTGGCTGCCGCCGCCAGCCACAGATGCACGATCGTGGGAATCAAAGAGGTCAGCGTGACCCGTTCGCGTTCGATCAGCGCGAAGCACTCCTCGGGCTGCGCGCTCAGCGCGAACACCACCCGCCCTCCGCTGTGCAGGGTGCCCAGGATGCCGGGGCAGCCGAAGGGGAAGTTGAACTCGGCCGGCAGCACCGCCAGATACACGCTGTCCCGGTCCAGGCCGCAGATTTCGGCGGTGATCCGGCTCTGGTAGGCGTAGTCGTCATGGGTGCGCGGGATCAGCTTCGGCAACGCCGTCGTGCCGCCCGACAGCAGGAAGAACGCCACCTGCGAGGCGTCCGGCTCGCTCAGCGGCCGCGGATCACCGTCCACCTCGGACAGCCACGTCACCCCCTCGGCCTGCGGCACCTCCCCCCCGCCGCCGGCACCGGCACCGGTACCGGTGTTGGTGGGGGTGTCGGTGAGGAACACGTGCCGCAGCTGCGGATGCTCGCTGCGCATCCGCACCGCCAGCTCGACGTGGTCGAAACCGTTGAACGAGGCGGGCACGATGTAGGCACAGGCCCCCGACAGACGCAGCAGATGCCCGATCTCGTTGCTGCGGTAGGCGGGCAGCGCGAACACCGGCAGCGCCCCGAGGCGGAACAGCGCGAAGCAGACCGCGACGAACTCCGGCGTGTTCGGCAACTGCACCAGCACCCGGTCGCCGGCGCCCACACCCCGCTCGGCGAACCCGGCCGCGAGCCGGTCGCACCAGCCGTCAAGGGCCCGGTAGGTGATACGGCGGCGCCCGTCCGCGCTGACCAGCGCCTCCCGCTCGCCGTAGGAGTCGGCCCACTGACCCAGCAGCCGGCCCAGCGGCTCACCGCGCCAGTACCCGGCCTGTCGGTACCTGGCGGCCAGCTCGGCGGGCCAGGGAACGCATCCGTCCAGCATCGTGGGTCCTTTCCCATCTCGTCCCTCGCATCAGGCCCAGTGTCGTCAGCGCCGTTGACACGCCGCTGATGCGCGCCGCCGCCGACGCCGTGTTCCGTCAGGCGCCGATCAGGGCGGCGTCAGCCGGGCCGGACAGGATGAGCGCCGCACGGCCCGGGCACCTTCGGGCACCGGCGACACGATGCGATCAAGGGGAGCACCCGATGGAGACCTGGGTCCTGAGCCGGCACGATGTCGCCGAGGTGGTGGCCGCCGTCGGACGCGATGCGCTGATGCGCCGCATCATCGACCGGCTCGCCCAGGGGTTCGCGGAAGTCGGCCGCGGCGAGCGGGAACTGTCCCCGCCACGCGGCGGGTTCGAACGCACGCATCCCGCACCCGGCATCTGGGAATGGATGCCGCACCGCACCCCGGGCAAGACCATCACCCTCAAAACCGTCGGCTACAGTCCCGCCAACCCCGCCCGCTTCAACCTGCCGACCATCGTGGGCACCGTCGCCCGCTACGACGACACCACCGGCGCGCTGACCGCCCTGATGGACGGGGTGCTGCTCACCGCCCTGCGCACCGGCGCCGCCTCCGCCGTCGCCTCCCGCCTGCTGGCCCGCCCCGACAGCCGCACCCTGGGACTGATCGGCACCGGCGCCCAGGCCGTCACCCAACTGCACGCCCTGTCCCTCGTCTTCCCCCTCCAGCGGGTGCTGGTGTGGGACAGCGAGAGGGCGCACCGCGACAGCTTCGCGCGCCGCGCCGCGTTCACCGGCCTGCCCGTCGAGATCGCCCCGCCGCACACGATCGCCGCGCAGGCCGACATCATCACCACCGCCACCTCCGTGCCCCAGGGCCACGGCCCCGTCCTGCCCGACACCGACCACATCCGCCCGCACCTGCACATCAACGCCGTCGGCGCCGACCTGGTCGGCAAGACGGAACTGCCGCTGAGCCTGCTGCGCCGCGCCCACGTCCACCCCGACCACCTCCAACAGGCCCTGCACGAAGGCGAATGCCAGCGCCTGAGCGCCCACGAGACGGCCCCCGCGCTGCCCGACCTGTGCGCCGATCCGCAAGCCGCCACCCCCCACCACGGCGCGCTGACCGTCTTCGACTCGACCGGCTTCGCCCTCCAGGACGACCTGGCGATGGAGGTGTTCCTGGACGTCGCCGCCGAACGGGACCTGGGCATCAGGCTGCCGATCGAGCACCACCCGGCCGACGCCCTCGACCCCTACGCCCTCACACCCCCGCACCGGGCCCGGCCCCGGCCCCGTGACCGGCACCTGCTGCCGGCCCCGGCCCCGGCCCACTGACCACATTCGCGAGGAGAGCACGATGCCCCCCACCACCGCGCCCGCCGCCCGTCCCACCCTCGCCGACGGCACCGGCAACCTGTTCGCCTGGCTGGCCGCCATGCGCCGGGACCACCCCGTCCACGAGGACGAGTACGGCGCCTTCCACGTCTTCCGCCACGCCGACGTCCTCGCCGTCAGCTCCGACCCCCAGCTCTACTCCTCCCAGCTCAGCCGGCTGCGCCCCGAGTCGACGGCGCTGAGCGAACAGATCCTGTCGGTGATCGACCCGCCCCTGCACCGCACCCTGCGCCGCCTGGTCAGCCAGGCCTTCACCCCCCGCACGGTCGCCGACCTCGAGCCGCGGATCACCGAAGTGGCCGCCCAGCTCCTCGACGACCTCGACGGCGACACCTTCGACCTGGTCACCGACTTCGCCTACCCGCTGCCCGTGATCGTGATCGCCGAACTCCTCGGCGTGCCCGCAGCCGACCGCGCCCTGTTCCACTCCTGGTCGCAGAAAATGCTGCAGATGCAGGTCGCCGACCCGGCCGACATGCAGTTCGGCGACGAGGCCGGCGAGGACTACGAACGGCTCGTCAAACAACCCCTGCGCGACCTGCACGCCTACCTCCAGGACCACGTCAGCGACCGCAGGGCCCGCCCCGGCGGCACCGACCTGATCTCGAAACTGGTCACCGCCCGCGTCGAGGGCGAACAGCTCAGCGACACCCAGATCGTCGAGTTCGGCGCCCTGCTGCTGATGGCCGGCCACGTGTCCACCTCCATGCTGCTCGGCAACACCGTGCTGTGCCTGGCGGCCAACCCCGAAGCCGAAGCCGCCGCCCGCACCGAGCCCGGCCTGATCCCGCAGGTCGTCGAGGAAACACTGCGGATGCGGCCGCCGATCACCGTCATGGCCCGCGTCACCACCCGCGACACCGTCCTGGCCGGCACCCCCGTCCCCGCCGGGCGCATGGTCGTGCCCTCCCTGCTGTCCGCCAACCACGACGAGCAGGTCTTCGCCGACCCCGAACGCTTCGACCCACGGCGCTTCGACCCCGAACGGGCAGCCGGCCGCCAGATCGCCTTCGGCCACGGCATCCACTACTGCCTGGGCGCCCCACTGGCCCGCCTCGAGGGCCGCATCGCCCTCGAGGCCCTCTTCGACCGCTTCACCGACATCACCATCACTGCCGGCGCACCACTGCGCTACCACCGCGACGGGCTGTTCGGTGTGCGGAACCTGCCGCTGACCGTACGGCGACGCTGACACGAAAGGGGGCACCCGGTGCGCACCGTGCGAACCCTGCTGATCGACAACTACGACTCGTTCACCTACAACCTCTTCCAGATGCTGGCCGAGGTGAACGGGAGGGCACCCCTCGTCGTCAAGAACGACGACGAGAGCACCTGGGCGGCCCTGCACGTGGGCGACTTCGACAACATCGTCGTCTCGCCCGGCCCCGGCCACCCCGCCACCGACACCGACGTGGGCCTCAGCCGCCGCGCCCTGACCGAATGGGACCTGCCGCTGCTCGGCGTGTGCCTGGGCCACCAGGCCCTGTGCCTGCTCGCCGGCGCCGCCGTCGGCCACGCACCCGAACCCGTCCACGGCCGCACCAGCGACATCCACCACGACGGCACCGGCCTGTTCCGACACATCCCCTCACCACTGACCGTGGTGCGCTACCACTCGCTGAGCGTGCACAGCCTGCCCGCCGAACTCGAGGCCACCGCCCACACCCACGACGGCGTCCTGATGGCCGTACGCCACCGCACCCGGCCCCGCTACGGCGTGCAGTTCCACCCCGAATCGATCAGCAGCCAGTACGGCCACCGCATGCTCGCCAACTTCCGCGACCTGTCCCTGCGCGCCCGCGGCCGCCGCCCGGCCCCCACCGAACGCCTCTTCACCCCACCCACCCCCACCCCGCCCACCACCGCGGCCGTCGCCGCGGCGGAGCAGGTGCAGGGCCCGTACCGGCTGCACGTGCGCGAGGTGGACCACCTGCCCGACGCCCACGCCGCCTTCACGGCCCTGTTCGGCGAGACCGAGGCCCGCTTCTGGCTCGACAGCAGCCGCGTCGAACCGGGCCTTGCCCGCTTCACGTTCCTGGGCGCACCCGCCGGCCCGCTCGGCGAAACCCTCACCTACCACACGCACGAGCAGGCCGTGCACGTCCGCGACCACCACGGCACCAC
>NZ_JBEXRZ010000245.1:0-10384 GCF_040613325.1 Streptomyces sp. NPDC006283
GCCTGCAGCCGGCTCGCGCGGTCGAAGGCCCGCACGAACGCGGTGGCGCCCAGCCCTGCCAGCGAACGCCACGCCGCGGCCCTGCTCGTGTGGCCGAGACGGGCGGCCTGTGCCTGGCGGATGTTGGTGACGGCGTCCAGCAGCAGAAAGCTGATCCGGTACATCACCAGCGCCACATCGACCACCGCCGGCGGCACCCCCGCCCGTACCAGCCGCGGCAGCACGTCGGACACGGGCGTCGTGAAGGCGAACAGCAGCACGCCCAGCGAGGCGGCGGAGGTGCGCAGCAGCAGCCCTGCCGCGTCCGCCGGTCCGCCGGGTGCCACCGAGACCAGGCCGTCCGGGCCGCCCACCGCGAACAGCAGCGGCACGGCGCCGGTGACACAGAAGCCCAGCGGGATACGGAAGGCCCGCCACAACTGCCGGGGCGCCACACCGGCCGGACCGAGCAGTACGGCCAGGGTGGCCGCGGCGACGAGGACGGCCCCCGGCCAGGGCGGCAGGCAGACCGCCGTCACGGTCAGGCCGAGCCCGAGGACCGCCTTTTCGCACGGGTGGCGGCGGCGCCAGCGACTGCTGTGCGCCGCCGCGTCGATCGGCAGCATCTGCGGCTACGACACCGTAGTGGTGCTGTCCGCGTCCCGGCCGGCGGCCCCGGACTCCTTGCCCAGGGCCCGGTCCTCACCCTGCCGGCGGCCCTTCCGCAGCCCGAAGTAGTACGCCAGCACACCCGCGCCCAGCGCCGCCTGCAGCGAGAACAGCGCCGACTCGACCTCCCCTGACGGCGGTTCGTACAGCGGCGAGAACCACGGTTCGTAGTCCGGCTCGAGCTCCGTGATCGCCGCCTCCGCCTCTCCGTCGGCGCCGGCGAACGGCTCCTCCTTGTGGTCACCGAGCCCGAGGACCAGTGGCAGCACGGCCAGTGCCGCCACGATCAGCAGCAGCAAGGTGTTGATCTTCGCGTTACGGCTCATCGGACCGCCGCCTCCTTCTTCGCACCCTGGACCAGGACACCGAGCCGCGTGAGCTCGCCCTTGCTGGACTGGCTGAGCAGCCGCATCACGAGCACCGTGAGCAGACCCTCGCTCACGGCCAGCGGCAGCTGTGTGATGGCGAAGATCCCGCCGAACTTGGCGAGCGCGCCCAGGAAACCGGTACCCGGGTCGGGGAACGCGAGTGCCAGCTGGACGCTGGTGACGCAATAGGTGGACAGGTCGGCGACGAACGCGCCGAAGAAGACGCTCACCATCAGGGGTACGTCGAACCGGCGCAGCAGCCGGTAGATCCCGTACCCGGCCCACGGCCCGACGATCGCCATCGAGAAGACGTTGGCGCCGAGTGTGGTGAGCCCGCCGTGCGCCAGCAACAGCGCCTGGAACAGGAGGGTGATGGTGCCGAGTACCGCCATGATCGGCGGTCTGAACAGGATCGCGCCCAGACCCGTGCCGGTCGGATGCGAACAACTGCCCGTGACGGACGGGATCTTCAGCGCCGACAGGACGAACGTGAAGGCCCCGGACGCACCGAGCAGCAGGGTCGATTCGGGATTGGCCCTGACCTCTCGGGTCAGGGCCCGTACGCCGTGGACGACGAACGGGGCGGACGCGGCGCCCCAGGCGGCCGCGTGCAGCGGGGGGAGATAGCCCTCGGCTATGTGCATGATGTGGGAGACCCTCTCCAGCACCTCGTGGATGGACAACGCACCTCGGCCGGTCTCCTGGCTGACGGGTCATGCCGTCCGGGCTCCGCCTTCCCGGGCACCACGCGCAGGCGTGGTGTCCCAGTGGCTCCCCGTGAGGGGGTGGAACCGGACTTCCCGATCACAGTGGCGAGGGCCGCACCGGTACTGCACCGGTTTCCCGAACACCAAGGCCCCGTGACAGTAGTGCGCCGACCAGGCACATCACAAGCCGCGCACGGGCGCACCGGCCCGCGGCCGGGTGAGCTGTTCACCACATCCCGGCCACGCGCCGCTCACACGTCACTGTTTTCGGTAGCCGTACGCCTCCGCCGCCGCGGCCTCCACCGCGTCCAGATCGCCCCCCGCGCCGGCCGTCACCACCGCCGCGACCGCGCCCTCCAGGAACGGCGCGTCCACCAGCCGTGTCCCCTCCGGCAGTTCGTCGCCCTCGGCCAGCAGCGCCTTGACCGTCAGCACGGCGCTGCCCAGATCGACGAGGACCGCGACGCCCGCGCCACGGTCGACCTGCTCCGCGGCCGCGACGATCAGCTCCGAGCTGGTGCCGAGGCCGCCGTCCGGTGTGCCGCCCGCCGGGGCCACGGGAGCCGTACCGCCGCCTCCTGCCAGCTGCTTGGCGAGTTCGGCGACGGCCGCGGCCACCTCCCCGCTGTGCGAGACCAGCACGATGCCCACCTGATTGCCGTCGCTCATGCGCCTGCCGTCTCCACCGTCTCGGCGAGTGTGGCCACCATCAGGGCCGAGGAGGTCGCTCCCGGATCCTGGTGTCCGATGCTGCGCTCGCCGAGGTAGCTGGCCCTGCCCTTGCGCGCCTGCATCGGCACCGTCGCCAGCGCTCCCTGCTCCGCCGCATCCCGGGCCGCGGCGAACGACTCGGTGCTGTCACCGAGCGCCGCCACCGCCGGCTCGAGGGCGTCCAGCATCGTCTTGTCGCCGGCCTTCGCGCCGCCCAGCTGCGCCACCGCGGCGACACCCACCCGCAGTGCCTCGGCGAACTGCCCCGGGCTCACCTGCGCGTCGTCGCCCAACGCTTTGCCGGTGCGCCGCAGCAGTGTCCCGTACAGCGGCCCGGACGCGCCGCCGACCGTCGACACCAACTGCCGCCCGGCCAGCATCAGCACGGCCCCCGGCGTCGGCGGGGGCTCCTTCTCCAGGGCGGCGCCGACGGCCGTGAAACCGCGCCGGAGATTGCTGCCGTGGTCGGCGTCGCCGATCGCCGAGTCCAGCTCGGTCAGTCGGTCCGCCTCCCGGTCCACGGTGACCGCGGTGGCGGCCAGCCAGCGGCGGAAGAATTCGGCGTCGAGCACAAGCACTCCCTGGGGTGAGTCGGGTCTGTCGAGCGTTGACATGCGACGTGTGGCGTACGGTTCGGAGCCTTTTCACCGCCCCCAGCGCAGCCCCGGTGTCTGCACCGGCGCGTCCCACAGCCTGAGCAGCTCCTCGTCCACCTGGCAGAGCGTGACGGAGGCGCCCGCCATGTCGAGGGAGGTCACATAGTTGCCGACGAGCGTGCGGGCGACGGGCACCTCCCGCTCCGCCAGCACCCGCTGGACCTCGGCGTTGAAGCCGTACAGCTCCAGCAGCGGCGTCGCACCCATTCCGTTGACGAGCGCGATGACCGGGCCCGACGGGCGCAGATCCTCCAGCACGGCGTCGACGGCGAAGTCCGCGATCTCCCGCGAGGTCATCATCGGGCGGCGTTCCCGCCCCGGCTCGCCATGGATGCCGATGCCCAACTCCAGTTCACCGGGAGGCAGTTCGAACGTCGGGCTGCCCTTGGCGGGTGTGCTGCACGCACTCAGCGCCACGCCGAAACTCCGGGAGGACTCGTTCACCTGCCGGGCGATCGCCTCCACCCGCTCGAGCGGCATCCGATCCTCCGCCGCGGCCCCGGCGATCTTCTCCACGAACAGGGTCGCGCCCGTACCGCGCCGCCCGGCGGTGTACAGGCTGTCGGTCACGGCGACGTCGTCGTTGACGAGGACCTTCGCGAGCCGGACCCCCTCGTCCTCGGCGAGCTCGGCCGCCATGTCGAAGTTCAGCACGTCACCCGTGTAGTTCTTCACGATGAACAGCACGCCCTCACCGCTGTCCACAGCGGCCGCGGCCCGCGCCATCTGGTCGGGCACAGGGCTCGTGAAGACCTCCCCCGGGCAGGCCCCGTCGAGCATCCCCACCCCGACGAACCCGCCGTGCAACGGCTCGTGCCCCGACCCGCCCCCGGAAACCAGCGCCACCTTTCCCGCGACCGGCGCGTCACGCCGCACGATCACCCGCTTGTCCACGTCCACGGTCAGCTCGGGATGGGCGGCCGCCATCCCCCGCAGCGCGTCTGCGACAACGGTCTCCGGCACATTGATGAGCATCCTCATCGGTTCCTCCTGGAAAGGTCGAAATCCGGGCCTCTGCATGGGATTCTTCAGGTGGGCGGGTGGACAGACACTTGGCCCCGAGCCGTCGCCGACGGCTCGGGCGGGGGCGGGGCCGACGCCGACCTCATGCCCGCAGCGGACTCCGCCGTACACATGGGTTCTGTCTCAGCAGCAGCGGAAACCCTCACGGGGATCGGCCTCCCGGGCATCCATGCGGCTGCGTTCGAACTCGCGGCGGGACATCACCTTCGCGCCGGGGCCGTGCGACCTGGCACGGGCGACGTACTGGTCGTACACCGACTCTCCCGACACCTCGCGCATGGCGTACGGACCGAGCGCGGCCGCGAGCATCCAGACGGCGGAGATCTCCTCGCCGTGTGAGAGGGCGAGCACGCTCCAGCCGACCGCGCCGACCAGTGCGACGATCACCCAGGTGACGATCGACTGCGGGCTCATGTGCCGCTGGGAAGTGTTCGACGACTCCGGCTCGGCCATGGCGTGGCTCCCGTCCCGTCACGATCACCTGCAACGCGAAAGTGATCCAGTGGACCGTTCACCAGACTACCCGCGCCCTGTGACGATCACCGAAGTTCAGCCTGCGCCACGCGGCGCTGCTCCATGGGTGAACACCGGTCGGGCCATCCGGAGCAACGTCGGACGCGCGAACCGCGGGCCGTCGTGCGGCACCCCGCCCGATCTGGTCCGCACACTGTGCGCGGCGGGACCATCGGCGGCCCCCGAGCCCTGACCGCGTCAGCCCTTCTCGGGCTCTACACCCCCGGCGGAAGAAGCGGTGGCCGTGTGGTCCGGGTGGTTCTTGGTCCGGCGGGTCTCCTTCATCTCGGCTTCGTAGAGATGGTCCTTCCCGTCCGCCAGAGCGTTGCGGATCGACTCCTCGATCTTCTGGAAGGGGCGGTAGTAACTGGCGTTGTACTCCTCGATGATCTGAAACGTCCAGTGCCCGGGGATCACGTTGCGGCCGAGTACTTCTCGTTCGACGCGGTCCGCGTCACCGTGGTGCCCTGCCGCGCGCAGGAACCGCACGGCGTCGTCCAGCTGGAAATCGGCCGTCCCGGTGAGCTGATGGAACTCGTACAGCGCGCCGCGAGCCCGCTCCGTGGTCTCCAGCGCCTTCGAGAGCGCGCCGAGCGCTTGCACGGTGAGGTCCGTGACACCCGCGGGCCTTCGGTGCCGATCGTCCGGGCCGTCGTGCTCAGTGGTCATGTGCTGTCTGCTCCCGCGTGGTCGATCCGGCAAGGGGATGGCGGCGGGCCGGTCGAACACGGAGCTGTGCGCGAAGGCGCTCGGGCTGCTCGGCCGCTCGGGCCGCTCGGGCCGCTCGAGAGGGAGAGCGTACCGACGATCATGTCGAGGGTGGAGGAGGCACCGCCCGGTCGGGTCACAACCAGAGGTACGCCCGTGGCGGCTCCTGGCATCGGCGTCCGAGGCGTGGTCGGCTTGACCGCCCGTCAGTTCGTGCGCCCGCAAGGTGAAGGAGACGGATGATGACCGACCCCGGGGCACAGCGCTCGGCCGCATCCGCACACGCGCCTGGGACCGAAACAGGGCGGACTGGGTGAGCCGACGCAGCCTCGACGGGAACCGGGTGGCCGACGCCGTGATCGTGGGCGGTGGCGCGGCCGGTCTCTGCCTGGCCCAGTGGCTGACCAGCACCGGTACGACCGCCGTGACGGTGGTGGAGGCGCCCGACGGGCCGCTGCGGCCTGCGGAGCGGACCTGGTGCCACTGGGACGACGGACCGGGAGTGTTCGAGGACGCCGTGGTCGCCTCCTGGCCGCGACTGCGCGTCCGTGGCACCGACGGCCACGTCGTCGAGGCGGCCCCCGCGCCGCTGCGCTATCGCATGATCCGCTCGGGCCCCTTCGAACGACTGGTCCACGCGCGCCTGGCCGCCTGCCCGGCAGCACACGTGCTGCGCGCGACCGCCGAAGCCGTGCGCTCCGTGCCGGACGGAGCCGAGGTGCGGTGCACGACACCCGACGGACGGGCGCTGACCGTGCGCGGCAGGTACGTCTTCGACTCCCGGCCCCTGCGCACTCCGCCACCCGCCCGTACGGCCCTGCTCCAGCACTTCCGCGGCTGGTTCGTACGCACCGCCTCCGCCCGTTTCGACCCCGAGGTGGCGGACCTCATGGACTTCCGGGTGCCGCAGCCGCGCCACGGGCTCGCCTTCGGATACGTCCTGCCGCTCGGTCCGGACCGCGCACTGGTCGAGTACACCGAGTTCTCCCGGACCGTGCCGACGACGTCCGCGTACGAATCGGCCCTCCGCCAGTACACGACGAACGTGCTGCGGCTCGGCCCGCTCACCGTCGAGTCCGCCGAACAGGGAATCATCCCCATGACCGACGCGCGTTTCCCACGCCGGATCGGACCGGCCGTCTTCCGTATCGGGGCCGCGGGAGGCGCCACACGGCCGGCGACCGGGTACACGTTCGCCGCCGTGCAGCGGCAGAGCCGGGCCATCGCCGCCGCGCTGCACCGCGGTGGTGAGGTCGTTCCCAGACCCCACGGCCGCCGGGCGCTCGCGATGGACGCCGTCCTGCTGCGGGCACTCGACACAGGCCGGATCGACGGGCCGGAGTTCTTCACCGACCTCTTCCGCCGCGTCCCCATGGAGCGGCTGCTGCGCTTCCTCGACGGCGGGAGCACCCCGTGGGAGGAGTTCGGCATCGGCCTTTGCACGCCTGTCGGCCCGATGCTCCGCACGGCGGCCGAACTGCCCTTCCTGCCCCGCCGCACCCCCGCACAACCCGAAGAGAGCCGCTGATGACGCTGCTGCGAGACCGCGACCTTGCCCGAGCTTTCGATCACGCCTCGCACACGTACGACCGCCTGACGGCGGTGAACCCGGGCCACCGAACCGATCTGCTCCGCTCTGCACGCCGTCTCCGGCTGCCCCGCGGCGGAGAAGGCCTGCGGGTGCTCGACCTCGGCTGCGGCACGGGCGCGTCGACACGGGCCCTGCTGCGGGCCGCCCCTCATGTGCGGATCACCGCCGTCGACGCGTCCGCAGGCATGCTGGAACGGGCTCTCACGAAGCCCTGGCCGTCGACCGTGCGCTTTCTGCACCTGACCGCGGAGGAACTGCTCGAAGCCGACGAAGAAGGCCCCTACGACGCCGTCTTCGCCGCCTACCTGTTCCGCAACGTCACCGAACCCGACGCCGTCCTCAAGGCCGTCCGCGCACTGCTGAGACCTGGCGGCCGACTGGCGGTGCACGACTACAGCCTGAGCGGTTCCTTCGCCCACCGGACCCTGTGGAAAGCGGTCTCCCGAGGGGTCATCGTCCCGGCGGGCACGCTGACCGGAGACCGTGAGCTGTACCGCCATCTGCGGCGCAGCGTCCTCGCCTTCGACACCGCCCCCGCCTTCGCGGCCCGCCTCACCCGGGCAGGCTTCCCGTACGTCCGCGTCCTGCCGGTCGGCGGTTGGCAGACCGGCATCGTCCACACCTTCCTGGCCGGGGCACCCTCCCGGCCCGCCGAGGGCGGCCCCTCATGAAGGCATCACAGCAGCGCACGGCCGCCCGGCACGGACGCGACAGGAAGACGGCCGCACGGCGCGGACGTGACAGGAAGGCGGACGTCATCATGCCCGCGCCGGGACGCGACCGCTTCACCGGCGACGCGCCCAGCACCGCGGTGATCGGCGGCGGCATCGCCGGTCTCGCGGCGGCGACCGCGCTGGCCGAACGCGGGGTCCGCGTCACCCTGTACGAGCATGAGGCCATGCTCGGCGGACGGGTCGCGGGCCGGCGCACCCGCCTCGCGGACGGCTCCGAGGTGACCATGAGCCGCGGCTTTCACGCCTTCTTCCGCCAGTACTACAACCTGCGCGGTCTGTTGCGCCGCACGGACCCGGACCTCTCCGCGCTCACACCGCTGCCGGACTACCCGCTCCGGCACAGCAGCGGCCTGACCGACAGCTTCGCCCGCGTGCCCCGGACGCCGCCGTGGAGCGCGCTCGGATTCCTCGCCCTCAGCCCCACGTTCGGATGGCGTGACCTGGCCGCGATGAATCCGCGTGCGGCGCTGGCTCTGCTCGACGTCCGGGTGCCCGAGGTGTACGAGCGGTACGACGGCGTCAGCGCCGTCGACCTGCTGCGGGGCATCCGCTTCCCCGAGGCCGCCCATCATCTGGCTTTCGAGGTCTTCTCCCGCAGCTTCTTCGCCGACCCGGGTGAACTGTCCGCCGCCGAACTGCTGGTGATGTTCCACATCTACTTCCTCGGATCGTCCGAGGGCCTGCTCTTCGACGTGCCGCGCGAACCGTTCCCGCAGGCGCTGTGGGAACCGCTCGGTCGCTACCTGGAACAACTCGGCGTCGATGTGCGCACCGGCACGCCGGTCCTCGCCGTCCGGCCGGTCGCGGGCGGCGGGCTGGCCGTGGACAGCGGACGGGCGACCGACCGGTACCAGGGTGTGGTCCTCGCCCTGGACTCGACCGGCCTGCGTCAAGTGGTCGGCGCCTCCGGTGAGTTGGGCAGCGCCAGATGGCGCCAGGACATCGCCGGCCTGCGCACCGCACCACCGTTCCTCGTCTCCCGCCTCTGGCTCGACCGGCCCGTACGCGCGGAGCGCGCCGGATTCCTGGGCACCAGCGGCTACGACGGCCTGGACAACGTCAGCGTCCTCGACCGCTGGGAGGGCGAAGCGGCCCGCTGGGCGGAACGAACGGGCGGATCCGTGGTGGAACTGCACGCATACGCCGTGGACGAGAACGCGGAACCGAAGGACGTCCAGGAGCGGCTCGTCGCCCGGCTCCACGAGATCTACCCGGAGACCCGGGACGCCCGGGTCGTCGGTGCCCGCCACGAATGGCGGGCCGACTGCCCGCTGTTCCCGGTCGACGGCTACGGCCGCCGTCCGTCCGTCCCGACCCCGCACCCGCGGGTGATGGTCGCGGGCGACCTCGTCCGCACCGGTCTCCCCGTGGCCCTGATGGAACGCGCGGCGACGTCGGGGTTCATGGCCGCCAACGCGCTGCTCGCCGCCTGGGGGGTCCGTGGACACGTGCTGTGGACCGTGCCGCGCACCGGCCGCTCCTGGGCACTGCGGGCACTGGCGGCTCTGGTTCCCCGCGAGTGAAAACCGCGGCCGGTGGCGGCTCCCCGCGAGTGCGCCGTTGGCTGTTCCCTCAGCCGGGGAAGCGTCCGGTGCTGCGCAGCGCCCAGCGCCGTTCGGCGTAGGCCAGGTCGTCACGCCACAGACGGCCGGCCGTCCGGCGCATCAGGGGGCGCAGGGCCGGAGCCGCGGCGCGCGCCAGGGTGAAGCCGCGCCGGCCCGAGGCCGCGACGACCGCCTCGACCACGGCCGTCCGCGGGCTCGCGGCCCCCTCCGGGGTGAGCGGTGTGGCATGCGTCTCCACAACCGAACCGGTCCCCTCGCCGTCCGTGATGTGCATGACGACCGTGCGCGGTCCGGGGGCGGTGAACGCCGCCCGCACCGGCACCACCAGCCCGCCCGCGACCTTGAACGAGACGTGGACGGCGAACGCGTCGTCCTCGTCGCCCCGCGGGGTGCCGGCCACACGCAGGTCGACGAACGCGTACGGGTGGAACCAGGAACCGTGCCAGGGATCGAGCCGGTTCGCGACCACATCCTCCGGCTCGCACCGCCCCACCGCCGTGAACACCGCGTCCACACCGCTCCCGGGCCGGGGCCGCACCGGCACGACGGGACGCTCCAGGGGAGGCTCGCCCCCGACCGCGTCCAGCCGCACCCACACCAGCACGCCGTCGTCGTGGACGGGAAACGGCTCCCAGCCGGCGAAAGGGATGCCCCCGAGGGCCAGTCCGTGCCAGTGGCAGACCAGCGCCCCGCTCACCACCCTGCTGTTGCGCAGCGGAGCTCCGAGGTGCGGGCACGCGCCCGGCCCGGCCCGCAGCTCTCCCGTCTTCGTCCGCCACAGGACGACCTCCACGCCGCCGACGGTCCTGCCGTACGGGCGGCCGCACGCCACGATCTCCCGGGACGCTCCGACGACGAACCAGTTGCCCGACGGCCTTGCCGCTGCCCGCTTGAGCGCGCCGGCGATCACGGCGGGTTTCGCCTCCCGCCACGTCGACGCCTGCCGCGTCCACCTCGGGCCGCGACGCACCCGCAACGGCGAAGCCCACCGCTTCCCGCCTCTCCGGTCGTTCACCGGCCGGTTCCCTCCGCTCGAGCCACCGCGCTCCGCGTCGGCAGCGCCCTCACCGGAGGCCCGGCGCGCAGCCGCGCCCCGATGATCCGTACGACTCCTGCGGCCGCCGTGGCCGCCCGGCGCCGGCGCGGCACGGTGGCACGGC
>NZ_JBEXRZ010000246.1:0-10383 GCF_040613325.1 Streptomyces sp. NPDC006283
CCGCGTCGGAATACCGCACCTGCGGAACAAGTGCACTCCGCCAATACCGCTGCGCACCCTCGGCAGCTGCCTTCTCCGAACTACCGGGGCGTCCCATGGCCAGGTGACTGGACGATCAGCCTTGTGGGGAAGAGGCAGGTATGAGGCCGGAGAACTGCTCTGCACGGCGCGGGTGTTAGCTTCCTTCCCGTGTTGAAACACCAGGACGAGACCAGGGCGGCCTACGACGGGGTCGTCGAACTGTATGCGTCGATGTTCGCCAATCGGTTGGAGACGCAGCCGTTCGCGCGGAACATGATCGACACCTTCGCCGAACTCGTGCGTGGCACGGGGAACCTACGGGCAGCCGACGTCGGGTGCGGACCCGGCCACTTGACGGCCATGTTGCACGACTTGGGGCTGGACTCCTTCGGGCTTGACCTCTCCCCGGCTATGGTCGCCCACGCCCGGCGGGCCCATCCGGGGCTGCGGTTCGACGAAGCACGAATGGAGGCCCTGCCGGTCGAGGACGGCGCGCTCGGCGGAGTGCTGGCCCACTACTCGATGATCCATACCCCACCTGTAGAACTGCCCGCGCTGCTCGCTGAGCAGGTGCGTGTCCTGGCACCAGGGGGCCTGCTCCTGGCGTCCTTCTTCGGAACCGACGGGCCTGAGCCTGTCCGCTTCGATCACAAGGTGGCGCCCGCCTATAGCTGGCCAGCGGACCAGTTTGCCGAATTGCTGACCGGGGCCGGACTCGTCACGGTGGCTCGGTTGCTCCACGACCCAGCGTCCGAGCGGGGCTTCCTCGACACCCACCTACTGGCCCGCCGCCCGTAGAACTGACCCGGGCCGGGGAGGCATAGATCATCCGTGGCTGAAGCCCCGTCCAAGCGCCGCGCTCTGCGGCGGTGTCCGCTGAGCACGCCGGAGTAAAGCCATTCAGTCACGCAGGCCCCGGCGGGGTGGCCACCCCACTGGTACGAGCAGCGATCTCCCGGAAGGTAGGAATCCCCAGGTCGACAGACTCCTGCTTCCGGGGAATCTGAGCGTCGAGTTGGGCAAGCTTCTCCTCGGCGTGAGTAAGGCTGCTCTGCAGCCCTTCGATCTCGCCGAGCCAGCCTTCCCTCTCGGCTTCCACGATGCGCGTGAGGAGGTTGTCGCGGATCTCGACAAGCCGGGGACGCTCTGTCGCGTGGACGATCAGGACGGGGCATCGGACACAAGCGTGTTCGTGAGCACAGTCAGTTCCGTATGCGCGGCCGCAGTCGCCCAGGGCGAGCTTACGGCGCTCAAAGTGCCCGAGAAACTCTCCCCACTCCTCAGGAGTGACGATGCGGTATTCATCGGCAGGACAAAGTTCCTCAGGTCCCTTCCGGACCGCTGCTCATCAAGCACATCGGGAAGCTAGCAGATACCTGCTCTGACCTGCGAAGACAGCTGAGTTAGTTCGGTTAACAGGCCTGGAATGCCACGACGGCACCCCCGCCGACCCGAACAGCTACCTCACCCCGGCCGCGCACCGGCTGGCCGCATAGAGCTCGAGCCCGGGGCGGCCGCAGCATCGGCTATGAGCCGGCCGCCCCGGACAGCCCCCTCCCCACACCAGAGCGCTCTGACAAGGAAGGAACACGTTCAGCATGCCCGACCGCATTTCATACCGACGCTGCGGCCATGCGCCGGGACATCTGTCCGGCCCGCACGCCACCTGGAGCACCACCCCCGGCCCATGACCCGCCCCGGGCAGCCGACGCTGCTCGACTGGCGCCACCACAGCCACTACCGCCGCGAAGCGCCCTGCACCCTCTGCGGCGCGCCGACACCCCTGCGCTCCCACGACGGCGAACCGGTCCACAAGACCTGCGCCGAAGACTGGAATGCCGACCATCCCAGCGCGGTGCGGTTCGTCTCCGACACCCAGCCCCGCAGTCGGCAGTACGCAGACGACCACGTATGACTCCCCGGGGTAGCTGCTCCGTCACCGGCCGATGGCCAGCCAGCCGCCCCGGGGGCCCTTCCAGTGTCCCGCAGAAGGCAGAGGCCCCGTCCATCTCCCAGTGGAGATGGGCGGGGCCCCTTTTGCGTTGTAGAGCCTTCAAGGCTGGAGGGTGCCCCGGATTATCACGCCGTGATAATCCGGGGCACCATCACGTCATGCAGACGTGCGCAGCTCGATGCCGGTGGGGAGGCGATGCTGGCGCTGTTGCGGGCGGCCGCTGCCACCCGCAGCCTGGGCGCCCTAGGCTCATGCACAGACGAAGCCCTGTCCCCGGCGAGAGCTAGGGGACAGGGCCCTTTCGATTCAGGGGAACCTCCGCGGGTGAGCTCTACTCTTCTTCGAGCTCTTTCCTGCGTCGGTACTCCTCGATCCGCCGCTGCACCTCCCGCGCATGTTCGGCGGCTTGCCGGTGCTCCTGCGCGCTGCCGGGCCCGCGCCCAATCCGATGCTTCAGATCGGCAGCGACTGGGGGCACGAAGTCTTCCGGTCCCATCGTGGTGGAGTCAGCTGCTTCGGCGTAGTCGAGTAGGTGGAGCACGGCCTGCAACTCGCTGCGCCGGATGGGCAGGTCAACGATCTCGTCCTCCCCGGACAACAGAGCATCGATCACGCGCCGTCGGTACGCCTGGCCTTGCAGCGACCTGAAGCGGTACTCGTGGCTGTGCCCGTGGAAATGCCCTTCGGGCTCGAATGCCTCCAGCCGCTTCAACAACTCGGGGAGGTCCTCCCGTGGGGTGCGGTAGAAGGGCCGCTCCGCGCTGCCGGCGCTGCGGGAGTCCAGTTGAACGGAGGAGACGAACGCAGCCACCCTTTCAGGGGAGGGCGTCAGACCGGCACCAAGCCAGCGTGCTCCGTTGTACAGCGAGCCCCCGTCGTTCGGGATGAGGAACAGACACCAGCCGGATGTGCCTGCCCAGTGGAGCCCTGCTTCCCCACCCGGGAAGACACGTTGCTGGAATGCGAAGCCGAAGTCGATCCCGCCCTCGACGTCATCGGTCCCTGGCTGCGTCATGTCGTCGTAGTGGCCGTACGCGTTGATGGACTTCACCGGCAGCCCGTCGGCTAGGAGCTTCTCGGCAACGCCCGTGACGTAGTGGCCAATGGCGGACTCAAGGTCGTCCCTGAGATTCGAGTCGAGTGTCATCCGATCCCCTCTGCTGCGAGAATGCCGTGATCACACTGTGCCGCCATCACTGTCCACAGACAGGCGAAAGGCCGGATTCTGACTGCCAGCCGGAGGCTTGCTCTGTGGGAAGACTGAAGCCCTCGCCCTCCCGAATCTGAGAGGCGCGAGGCCTCTTGCGTTGTCGGCAGTCAGGCCGCCGCTGACCGCTCGGTCGACTTGACCTCCGCCTCTACCCCACGACGACGACAACGCCTCGCTGAGCTCGCGCACGATGGCCCGCGTCCCATCAGGGGTCAATCCCGCTCCCTCGGCCGGCGAGCATGTTCTGCTGCGATGAGGGCGTCCCCTGATTATCACGCCGTGATAATCAGGGGACGCCCTCCCGTCTCGCAGGCGCTCCCGCGCCGAATATCACGGCGTGATAATCCTGGGCCCTTATCAGGTTGAAACCGCATCAGAAACCGCGATCCGGGCAACACTCGTCACCTCGGAGTCAGTAAGGTGACGGCATGGCATCCCCATACCCTCAAGGCGACCGGGAAAAGGTAGCGTCCAAGCTGCCCGTCGCGCTCCGGCAAGAAGTCAAAATCCGCGCCGCCGAACTGGGCGTGGACATCCAAGACGCCGTCACCACCGCCGTCACCGACTGGCGCGCGCTCCCCGCGCCCCTTCCCGCTGTCGACACCACCGGCGCCGAATCCTTCTCCACCTGGCTACCCGCCGGCCTCTACTCCGACTTCAAGACCACCTGTGCCGACCGCAACATCTCTTACGTCCAAGGTCTCGCCCAAGCCGTACGCCGCTGGCTCGACTCCAACCCCTCCCCCGGTGCCGCGCCCGCCAGCGGCATCCCCCGCCGCGTCATCGTCTGCAACCAGAAAGGCGGCGTTGGCAAGACCGCTGTGTCTGCCGGTATCGCACAAGCATGGGCCGAAGAGGGACTTCGGGTCCTCCTCGTCGACTACGACCCTCAAGGGCACCTCTCCCAGCAACTGGGCATCGACCAGATCCCACCTGGGCACGACAGCCTCGTCTCCCACATGTGCGGAGAGTCCAACGGAGACCTCCGGGACCTCGTCATCGCCATAGAGGGCGAACACTTCGGCAAGCGTCTCAACCTGCTGCCCTCCTGCTTCGACGGCTTCCTGCTAGACGCCAGAGTCGCCATAAAGGACGTGGCAGCCCGCGGCTTCCACAAGGAACACGCCCTCGAGCGTGCCCTCGCAAGCATGGAAGCTGACTTCGACGTCGTCATCATCGACTGCCCCCCAAGCCTCGGCATCGCCATGGACGCTGCCCTCTACTACGGGCGCCGCCGCCAGGGAGAGCCGATCGGCACGTCCGGCGTGGTCATCCCCGTCCTTGCCGAAGACTCCTCCGCCACCGCCTACGGCATGCTCGCCGGGCAGATCGACGACCTCAGCATCGACCTCACCGTCGACATCGACTACCTCGGGCTCGTCGTCAACCTCTACGACTCCCGCCGCGGCGTCATCGCCACCACAAGCCTTCAGCAGTGGAAGAGCCTTGGCGATCCCCCCGTACTCGCCGTCATCAACGACCTGAAAGAACAACGCGAGGCCGTCCGCATGCAAAAGCCCCTCCTCGACTACGCACCCCACAGCGAGCAAGCCGAAGCCATGCGCCAGATCGCCCGGACCGTCCGAGGAGCCGCCCGATGAGCAGCAAAGCCGACCTGTTCGGCGCGTCCGCCGCGTTCTCAACCGCCGGTAGCCGGCGCAGCGCCAGGGCTCAGCTGTACGACGCCGCCACTGGCAAAGTGCGCCCCGATCAGCACAACCGCCTGCCTGTCGCCGCCATCAGCTGCAACCCCGACAACCCCCGCGACCACCTCCGTAACCTCGACGACCTCACCCAGAGCATCATCGAAGTCGGCGTCGTGAACGCCATCGCCGTGTCCACCGTCGAGGCATGGATCGCCGGCCGGCCCGGCCGCGCCGAAGAGCTCGAACCCGATACTCAGTACGTGGTTGTCGACGGTCACCGGCGCCTTGAGGCCTCCCGGCGCGCTGGTGCCGAGACCATCAAGGTCGTCGTCGACGACGGCTACGTATCCACCGATGAGGCCCAACTCGAGGCCGCGTTCGTCGCCAACTACCACCGCGACGACATGTCCGAACTTGAAGAGGCCAACGCACTCGCCGCTCTCGTGCAGCACTACGGAACCCAGGCCAAGGCAGCACAGCGCCTCGGTATCGCCCAGTCGACCATCGCATCGAAACTGTCGTACCTGAAACTGACGCCAGCCCTGCAGGCAGACCTTGCCGAAGGGCGCCGCAAGGCCGAGCATGTGCGCAACCTGGGGCGCAAGGCCCCGGAAGAGCAGATCGCAGAAGCCGACGCCCGCCAGAAGGCTGCCGAACAGCGTCGCCGCTCCAAGCCGGCCTCAGCCCCGGCTGAGGCTTCAGTCCCAGAACAGCGCCCTGAAGCAGAACCGGTAAAGAAGGCCTCCGAGCCCGCAGTAGCCGGTGCCCGCCCGCTGAGCGACGACGAACCGTTGTCGACGGCCGGCGAGCCCGTGACCGTGCCGCCGACTGAGGGAGAGCTGGACTGGATGAACGGCGAGGCATTCATGCGCGCTGCACTGCCGCGCCTGTCGCGCGCACGACAGCGGCACAGGGCACTCGCCACCTACGTGGAGTGGCGGGGCGGACCGGAGGGTATGGCGGCTGATCTTGCCAACGCTCTGGATCGTGAGGAGTGTGCCGCGCTGATCCAGGCCCTGAAGTCCAAGTTGTGAACGGGTCTGAGCGCCCAGGCACTCACGCAGGTGCCGGTTGCGGCACGTCCAGGGCGTGGGCGACCTTCCGCGTCTCCGTGATGGGGGGCGGAAGGCAGCTGTCCAAGGCTTCGCCCCGTGGAGGCAGAGAAGGGACCATCCCCGCGGGCGCGGGGAGCGCAGGGACCGGATGTCGGCGACCGAGGGGGTGGCGGGACCATCCCCGCGGGCGCGGGGAACACTTCGGCTCGCCGTAGGGGTCACCGTCGTCGGTGGGACCATCCCGGCGGGTGCGGGGAACACATCGACCCCGACAGGGTCGTGGGCAGCGCCACGGGACCATCCCCGCGGGCGCGGGGAACACTCGGCCACCTCAAAGCCCGGGTGCTCGAGGTGGGGACCATCCCCGCGGGCGCGGGGAGCACCTCAACCCTGGCGGCCCGTGCCAGCAGCCGACGGGACCATCCCCGCGGGCGCGGGGAGCACACAGTCCGCTTGGGCCTCTTGTCCCAGTCCAAGGGACCATCCCCGCGGGCGCGGGGAGCACGGGGGCGTTGCCGTTCACGGGTACTGGCGGCGGGGACCATCCCCGCGGGCGCGGGGAGCACATGTGGTCCAAGACCTTGGTCAGTAGTTCGTTGGGACCATCCCCGCGGGCGCGGGGAGCACCCATGGGGAGCGAAGGGGTGGTCGGCGACCAGGGGACCATCCCCGCGGGCGCGGGGGATGGTCCCTGCCCGGCATCCGTGCCGGATACCGCACGGAGCTGCTCCCCGCACACGCGGGGGTGGTCCCTCTCGCTCAAGTCGCGCGGCATCTCCGCTCGCCTGCTCCCCGCGCCCGCGGGGATGGTCCCCACGGCCAGGTGGACTACCGGCCGGACCTGTACTGCTCCCCGCGCCCGCGGGGATGGTCCCCGTGACGAGGTCCGCGCGATCGAGAACGAGGCGCTGCTCCCTGCGCCCGCGGGGATGGTCCCGTGGCACACTACGGCTGCCAGTTGCTCCAGGCCGGCTCCCCGGCCACCCTCGGGTGGATGTGGTCGTCGTGTGTTCAGCGTCTGGCGCGGAGGAGCAGTAGATCGAGTACCGGTCCGTCCGGTCCGGTCTTGTACGGGCCGGCGTTGCGGTAGCCGAGCTGGCGGTAGAGGCGCTGGGCGTGGGCGCCGGGCAGGGCGAGGAGGGAGGCCCACTCGGGCTGGAGGACGTCGATGAGGGCCTGGTGGATGCGGGTTCCGATGCCGTGGCCTTGCCAGCCGGGTCGTACGGCGAGTTCGCAGATTCCGGCGAGGGAGTCGGTGGTGCGGGCGTCTTCGGGGGTGATGTGGGGGTGGAGGTCTTTGCCGTACCAGTAGGCGGGGGTGCAGCGGAAGCCGTAGCCGTAGCCGATGAGGTGGCCGTTGGTGTAGGCGGCGATCAGGGTGAAGTCGTCGCGGCGGGCATGGCCGGTGATCTGGCGGCGCAGGGTGTCGGGGGTGAATCCGGCCTCGGCGACGTCGGGGTGGTCGGCGTGGGCGTCGGCCCAGGTGTCGACGAGGGTGTCGACGTTGCTGGCGCCGTAGCGGCGCAGGGTCAGGGAGTCGGGCATGGGTGTCCTTCAGGCGGGTACGGCGGCGCGGTACGCGTCGAGGTAGTCGGCGATGGCGCGGGCGTGTTGATGGGGCTGGAGGGTTCCGGCGACGGGTAGCCCCGGTTCATGGTGGTGTTCAGGCGGGTAGTCCGGTTGGGCAGAGCGGTCAGGATCCTGCTGGTTCGAGCACGGCTGGTTCGGGTGCCGCCAGCACTGCCCACGATGCCGGTGGCCAGCCGGCAGCGGCCGGTGTTTCCACGTCCCGGTCGCAGGATGAGGGGCAGGGAGGCGGGGCACCGGTCCAAAAGGCCCCGCAGTCCACGTCCTCATCCGTGAGCCTGAGTGACCCCGCTCAGCAGAGCCAGCAGGCTGCCTCGGGTTCGTCCGGCAACTTCGCCGGGCCCGGTGCCGCCGACAGCGGACCGGCACAGCCCCCCGTATCTGCCACGCAGAGCGCAACTCCCACCGCCACACACGAACACAGCCCGACTGGAAATGACACGGCCGGAAATGACACGCCAGCCGGCTCGACTGAACCATCCGTCAGCCAGTGGGAGGAAACACTCAACCGCGGCGCCAAGGCCATCAACGACATCGTCCACGGCAACCCCACCAGCCATGGCATCGACAGCTCGACCGGCCAGCTTGAGGTCAACACCAGTGACGGCAACGATGGCCAGGACCAGGGCCACGGTGACCTCAGTGACGGCAGCAACGGCCAGAACCACGACTACAGCCAGATCGCCGGTCAGAACCAGACTCCGAACAACCCCGCCACCAGCCACGACGCCACCGGCACAGCCAGCAACCCCAGCGGAAACCTGCTGACTGACGTCCTTGGCACCGGCGCCGGCAACCCTACGGACTCGGGCTCCCTCGGTAACACGCCTGCCGACACCGGCAGCGGCACGTGGGGAACCACCGACGCCGGCAGCGCAGGCCAGTGGGGAACCACCGACTACAACAGCGGCAACAACACCGGTGACTTCGGTGGCGGAGGCGAATGGTGAGGCCCTGACCACTGTCGCTTTGTGAGCCCGTGCGGGGGTGCCGGATGCCCCCGCACGGCCCTCACAGCCGGTGTTGGCGCCACCCGGCCGCGATGCGGGTCATGGACGCCGACCGCCAGCCTCACCGTCCACCTGCGGTTCCTCGGCACCACCAGCGGATCCGGCGGAGCGCCAGATGCCGATGAGCACGATGACGGTCCATGCCGAGCTGACGACGCCGAGCTCGCCGACGACCAGGTCGTTGTGGAGGCGGTCGAGGGCGGCGAGTGAGGGGAACTCCGACACGCGCCCGATTGTGGCGTACGATCCGCCGCGCCGCCCGGCCGCTCCCGGTTTATGGACTTTCTGGACCGTCCATTCGTACACGCGCGCGAGGGGATGCAGCGGCTGAGCTGCGTCTCAGTATTGCCATAAGCCCCCAAGGCCACGTATAAGCTGATGCTTCGCTTCACAGCACGATGGGGCCGTGCACCGCAGTGACGGCAGCGCACAGCCCCCACCCACCTGGGCCAGGGGCCGGTCGAGCTCAAGGCCCGGTGTGAAAGCGTCAGGGAGTGTGGCGGAACTGGGCAGACGCGGATTTCAAGTCCCGGTGCCATGACGGGAGTGACTCACTCCACTCCTACCCCCCGCCTGCGGTCGCTCTGCCACAGGCGATCAGGTCCGACGGCCGTCCGGCGCTTGTGCCGGAGTCACGGCCAGAATGTTCCGTACCGTCATGGCGTCCAAGCCGGTACGCGTGGCGATGCGCTGGACGGACTCGCCATTTTGGCGGGCTGCCCCTGCGGCAGCTTCCAGATTCCTTCGTCCTGTACGGGACGCGGAGAAGAAGACGGCATCAGAACGGAGGCTCCTGGGCCGGGATGTCCGCGTCCGCGCCGCCGACAGGAGCGGTCGGGCGGACGGGACTGGCCGTGGCCCACGGGTCGTCCGGGGCGGTCTCCCGCGGTGGGACTGGTCGAGCGGTGCGGGTGATGGTCACCGTCGCGAACGTCATGGACGCCCCCACATCGTCCGCGTCCAGCACCATCCGCGAGCGCTTCTCCCCTTCCGCGTTCTCCCACCGGTCGGTACGCAGCCGGCCCGCGACCACCACTCGGGATCCCTTCGACAGCGACCCGGCCACGTTCTCCGCCAACTGCCGCCAGCAACTGCAGTCCAGGAAGGTCGGTTCCCCGTCCCGCCAGGCACCCGTATCGCGGTCGAACGTCCGGGGAGTCGACGCCACCGTGAACCGGGCCACCGCCACCCCGGCCGAGGTGAACCGCAACTCCGGATCATCCACAAGATTCCCAATCACCGTCAGCGGAAGCTCATTTCGCATGACAGGAAGCCTTTCACACACCGCCCCCGCGTCCATCCGACGTCAGAAGAACAACGTCCACCACCCGGACTGTCGACATCGACGTTCGAAGACGCTCGCGGTGACAGCCGGCCCAGTATGGCGGTCGGCTCGATTCCCCACCCGGCAGCCACACTCAGTAGTGTCGGTCCTTGTCGGCGGACGTGATATTTGAGGGGGGTGGTGAGCGTGGCGCGTACCTGGCTGTCCATCCGGGTGGAGCTGGTCTCCGGACACGGCGGAGACCTGTGGCCTCGCCCTGGCCGAATCTTCGCCGCCGCGCGCTCGCACTCCTTCGCCCAGCTCGCCACGGCCATCGATCTCGCCTTCGCCCGCTGGGATCTGGCTCACCTGCACCTGTTCACCTTGTCTGACGGCACCAGGGTCAGCCCTCTGGAGTGGTGGGATGGCGAAGCTCCAGAAGACACCGTGGACGGCCATGCGACCAAGCTGAGCAGGCTGCAGGCCGGCGAACAGTTCGCCTACGTCTTCGACATGGGCGACAACTGGACTCACCTGTGCACGGTCGCGGCCAGGCGTATCGACCCCGCCGACGAACTCGGCGAAACCCCCGACCGCCCCATCCCGTACTGGGGCTGGGGAAACCTCCCGTCGGCA
>NZ_JBEXRZ010000247.1:0-10358 GCF_040613325.1 Streptomyces sp. NPDC006283
AAGAACACCGTCAACACGATGGTGGCGCAGCTGTCCTCGTTCGCCGACCAGGTCACGCGGATGGCGCGGGACGTGGGTACGGAGGGCCGCCTCGGAGATCCGCAGGTCGCCGAAGTGGAACACCGATGCCGCGAGCACCGCGTCCGCGCCCGCCTCGATGGCCGGCGGGAAGTCGGCGAGCCTGCCGGCGCCGCCGGAGGCGATCACCGGGACCGTGACGTGCCTCCGCACGGCGGCGATCATCTCGGTGTCGTAGCCGTCCTTGGTGCCGTCGGCGTCCATGGAGTTGAGCAGGATCTCACCGGCCCCCAACTCGGCGGCCCGGTGCGCCCATTCGACGGCGTCGATGCCGGTGCCCTTGCGGCCCCCGTGCGTGGTGACCTCGAACGTGCCTTCCGGGGTGCGCCGGGCGTCCACGGAGAGCACGAGCACCTGGCGGCCGAACCGCTCGGCGATCTCGCGGATCAGCTCGGGGCGGGCGATGGCCGCGGTGTTGACGCCGACCTTGTCGGCGCCCGCCCGCAGCAGCTTGTCCACGTCCTCGGCGCTGCGCACCCCGCCGCCGACGGTGAGCGGGATGAACACCTGCTCGGCGGTGCGGCGCACCACGTCGTAGGTGGTCTCCCGGTTGCCGGAGGAGGCGGTGATGTCGAGGAAGGTGAGCTCGTCGGCGCCTTCGGCGTCGTAGAGCTTGGCCATCTCGACGGGGTCGCCCGCGTCGCGCAGGTTCTGGAAGTTGACGCCCTTGACGACCCGTCCGTTGTCGACGTCCAGGCAGGGGATCACCCGTACCGCGAGGGTCATGCGGCACCTCCATCGGTTCCGGTCGGCCGGTACGCCTCGACCTCGACCTCGACGACCAGCGAGGGGTCGACGAAACCGGAGACCACGATCATCGACGCGGCCGGCCGGACCGTGCCGAAGATCTCCTTGTGGGCGCGACCGACCTCGTCCGCGTCGCGGGCGTGCGTGATGTACATCCGGGTGCGTACGACGTCCTCGGTGCCGAGCCCGAGTTCCTTCAGCGCTTCGATCGCCACGCCGAAAGCGGTGACGGTCTGCTCGTAGGGGCTGCCCGCGGCGATCTGGCCGCCGACGACCGACGTGCAGCCGGAGACGAGCACCAGGCCGTTCGGCAGCTCGACGGCGCGGGAGTAGCCGAACGACTCCTCCCAGGGGCCGCCCGAGCCGATGCGGCGTACGGAACCACTCATGCGGACACCGCCGCGAGCGCCTCCTCGAGGGTGAACGCCTTGGCGTACAGCGCCTTGCCGACGATGGCGCCCTCGACGCCTTCGGGGACCAGGGACGCGAGTGCGCGCAGGTCGTCGAGGGAGGAGACACCGCCGGAGGCGACGACCGGCCGGTCGGTCGCGGCGCACACGTTCCTCAGCAGCTCCAGATTGGGGCCCTGGAGGGTGCCGTCCTTGGCGATGTCGGTGACGACGTAGCGGGCGCAGCCCTCGGAGTCGAGGCGGGCGAGGGTCTCGTAGAGGTCGCCGCCGTCGCGGGTCCAGCCCCGGCCGCGCAGCGTGGTGCCCCGCACGTCGAGGCCGACGGCGATCTTGTCGCCGTGCTCCGCGATGACCTTGGCGACCCACTCGGGGGTCTCCAGCGCGGCGGTGCCCAGGTTGACGCGGCGGCAGCCGGTGGCGAGCGCGGCCTCCAGGGAGGCGTCGTCGCGGATGCCGCCGGACAGCTCGACCTTGATGTCCATGGCCGCGGCGACCTCGGCGATCAGCGTGCGGTTGTCGCCGGTACCGAAGGCGGCGTCCAGGTCGACGAGGTGGAGCCACTCGGCGCCGGCCCGCTGCCAGGTGAGCGCCGCCTCGAGCGGGGAGCCGTAGGAGGTCTCCGTACCGGACTCGCCGTGGACAAGGCGGACGGCCTGGCCGTCGCGGACGTCGACTGCGGGGAGGAGTTCAAGCTTCGGCATCAGAGCGTCTCGATCCAATTCGTGAGCAGCTGGGCGCCGGCGTCGCCGGACTTCTCGGGGTGGAACTGGGTGGCCCACAGGGCGCCGTTCTCGACGGCGGCGACGAACCGCTCGCCGTGTTCGGCCCAGGTGACCTGGGGTGCACGCATCGCCGGGTTGGTGACCTCGAGGCTCCACTCGTGCACGGCGTAGGAGTGCACGAAGTAGAACCGGGCGTCGGCGTCGAGGCCGGCGAAGAGCTCGCTGCCGGCGGGTGCGTCGACGGTGTTCCAACCCATGTGGGGCACGACGGGCGCCTGGAGCGGGCCGACCGTGCCGGGCCATTCGTCGAGGCCCTGGGTCTCCACGCCGTGCTCGATGCCGCGCTCGAAGAGGATCTGCATACCGACGCAGATGCCCATGACGGGGCGGCCGCCGGAGAGCCTGCGGTCGATGATCCACTCGCCGCGGGCCTTCTTCAGGCCGTCCATGCAGGCGGAGAAGGCGCCCACGCCGGGCACGAGCAGCCCGTCGGCGTTCAGCGCCCTGTCGTAGTCGCGGGTGATCTCGACGTCGGCGCCGACCCGGGCGAGCGCCCGTTCCGCGGAGCGGACGTTGCCGAACCCGTAGTCGAAGACGACGACCTTCTTCTGTGGCATCGCAGTGGTCATCCCCAGATCCCCTGAATCCGCATGACGCCGGCGACCAGACACATCACGGATGCTCCTGCGAGCAGCACGATGGGGCCCTTGGGCATCTTCTGCTTGGAGAACGAGTACACACCGCCGGCGAGGAACAGTCCGACGACGATGAGAATGGTCGAGAGGCCGGTCACCGTGTCTCCTCGTTCTCCCCCAGGGCTGACGCCTGGGTGGTTCCCCCAACTCCGCCCGCGCGGCTCACAGGCGCGGGCATCGTGTCCGTCTGCGGCCCGGTGGCCGCGCGCACGTCGCTCACAGAGCTCCCTTCGTGGAGGGGAGGATGCCGGCCGCGCGCGGGTCGCGCTCCGAGGCGTACCGCAGGGCGCGGGCGAGCGCCTTGAACTGGCACTCCACGATGTGGTGGGCGTTGCGCCCGTACGGGACGTGGATGTGCATGGCGATCTGCGCCTGGGCGACGAACGACTCGAAGATGTGCCGGGTCATGGTCGTGTCGTACTCGCCGATCATCGGCGCCATGTTCTCGGGCTCGGTGTGCACCAGGTACGGGCGGCCCGACAGGTCCACGGTGACCTGGGCGAGGGACTCGTCCAGCGGCACGGTGCAGTTGCCGAAGCGGTAGATGCCCACCTTGTCGCCGAGGGCCTGCTTGAACGCGGCCCCCAGCGCGAGGGCGGTGTCCTCGATGGTGTGGTGGGTGTCGATGTGCAGGTCGCCGTCGGTCTTGACGGTGAGGTCGAACAGACCGTGCCGGCCGAGCTGGTCGAGCATGTGGTCGTAGAAGCCGACGCCGGTGGCGACGTCGACCTTTCCGGTGCCGTCGAGGTCGATCTCGACGAGGACCGAGGTCTCCTTGGTGGTGCGCTCGACCCGTCCTACGCGGCCGCTCATGAACTCTGCTCCTTCTTCAAAGCGCGAACCGCATCGAGGAACGCGTCGTTCTCTTCGGGCGTGCCCGCGGTCACCCGCAGCCATCCCGGTACGCCGTTGTCCCGGACCAGGACGCCCCGGTCGAGGATCTGCTGCCACACCGCGTGGGCGTCGTCGAAGCGGCCGAACTGCACAAAATTGGCGTCGGACTCCGTGACCTCGTAGCCGACTGCCCGCAGCTCCGCGACCAGCCGGTCCCGCTCGGTCTTCAGCTGCTCGACGTACCCGAGCAGCGTATCGGTGTGCTCCAGCGCGGCCAGCGCGGTCGCCTGGGTGACGGCCGACAGGTGGTACGGCAGGCGCACCAGCTGGACGGCGTCCACCACGGCGGGGTGCGCGGCCAGGTAGCCGAGGCGCAGTCCGGCGGCGCCGAAGGCCTTGGACATGGTGCGGGAGATCACCAAATTGGGGCGGCCCTCGATGAGAGGCAACAGTGAGGGCCGGTGGCTGAATTCCACGTACGCCTCGTCGACGACGACAAGGGACGGTTTGGCGGCCTGCGCCGCCTCGTACAGGGCGAGGACCGTCTCGGCGTCGACCGCGGTGCCGGTGGGGTTGTTGGGCGACGTGATGAACACGACGTCCGGGCGGTGCTCCGCGATGGCCGCCCGGGCGGTCGCGGTGTCGATGGTGAAGTCGTCCTTGCGCGGGCCTGAGATCCAGCCGGTGCCGGTGCCCCGCGAGATCAGGCCGTGCATCGAGTACGACGGCTCGAAACCGATCGCGAGGCGGCCGGGCCCGGCGAAGGTCTGCAGCAGCTGCTGGATGACCTCGTTGGAGCCGTTGGCCGCCCAGACTCCCCCGGGCGCGACCTCGTGCCCGGTGGTGCGGGTGAGGTAGCGGGCCAGCTCGGTACGCAGCTCGACCGCGTCCCTGTCGGGGTAGCGGTTGAGCTGCCGGGCGGCGTCGCGCACCCGCTCGGCGATGCGCTCGACGAGCGCCTCCGGCAGCGGGTACGGGTTCTCGTTGGTGTTCAGCCGGACCGGCACGTCGAGCTGGGGCGCACCGTACGGGGACTTGCCGCGCAGTTCGTCGCGGATGGGAAGGTCGTCGATGCCGATGTCGGTCACTGTCCCGGAACCTTCCAGCCGAACCTTGCCTTCATCGCGGCGCCGTGCGCCGGCAGGTCCTCCGCCTCCGCCAGCGTGACCACGTGGTGGGTGATCTCGGCGAGCGCGTCCCGCGTGTAGTCCACGATGTGGATGCCGCGCAGGAACGACTGCACCGACAGGCCGGACGAGTGGCAGGCGCAGCCGCCGGTCGGCAGGACGTGGTTGGACCCGGCGGCGTAGTCACCGAGGGAGACCGGGGCCCAGGGGCCGACAAAGACGGCGCCCGCGTTGCGGACGCGTGCCGCGAGGGCGGCGGCGTCGGCGGTCTGGATCTCCAGGTGCTCGGCGCCGTAGGCGTTGACGACCTTGAGGCCGTCCTCGATGTCGGAGACGAGCACGATGGCAGACTGCCGGCCGGTGAGCGCGGGCTTGATCCGGTCCTCGATGTGCTTGGTCGCGGCGACCTGCGGCTCCAGCTCCCGCTCGACGGCGGCGGCCAGTTCCTCGGAGTCGGTGACCAGCACTGCCGCGGCCAGCGGGTCGTGCTCGGCCTGGCTGATCAGGTCGGCGGCGACGTGCACGGGGTCGGCGGTGGCGTCGGCGAGGACGGCGATCTCCGTCGGTCCGGCCTCCGCGTCGATGCCGATGCGCCCGGTGAAGTAGCGCTTGGCGGCGGCGACCCAGATGTTGCCCGGGCCGGTGACCATGTTCGCGGGGGCGCAGGACTCGGTGCCGTACGCGAACATCGCGACGGCGGTGGCCCCACCGGCCGCGTACACCTCGTCGACGCCCAGCAGGGCGCAGGCGGCGAGGATCGTCGGGTGCGGCAGTCCGCCGAACTCCTGCTGCGCGGGGGACGCGAGCGCGAGCGAGGGCACGCCGGCCTCCTGCGCGGGGACCACGTTCATGATCACCGAGGAGGGGTACACCGACCGGCCGCCGGGTGCGTACAGACCGACCCGGTCGACGGGCACCCACTTCTCGGTCACGGTGCCGCCGGGCACGACCTGGGTGGTGTGGTCCTTGCGGCGCTGGGCGTGGTGGACGATCCGGGCGCGCCGGATCGACTCCTCCAGAGCGGCCCTGACCTCGGGGTCGAGCTCCTCCAGGGCCCTGGCCAGCGCGGCGGCGGGTACCCGCACCTGGTCCAGCTTCACGCCGTCGAATTTCTCCGCGTAGTCGATCAGCGCCGCGTCGCCACGATGATGCACGGCCTCGCAGATCGGCCGCACCTTGTGCAGGGCGGCTTCCACGTCGAACTCGGCACGGGGCAGCAGGTCGCGCAGAGCGCCACCCTCGGGGAGGGCGTCGCCACGCAAATCGATTCGAGAGATCACGTAAGCAATTCTCTCAGACCGTTTCAGGCGTCCGTTTTCCGTATCAGTGGCTGATACAACCCCACCCGCCTCCTGGCCATCACCCCTCATCGAGGCGCAAAAGCGCCACCCCTGTTATCTCGAGTTGACCATCACCACTAGCGTTCAGCCCGTCACTCAGCGGGAAGAACAGCTGTACGAACCAACGAAGCGGAGGGGCGGCAGTGACCGAGCCGCTGGACGACGGGCCTCCGGACGGACTGAGCCCGACCGAGCTGCACATGTGGAACGCCTTCAGGAACGGAAGCACGTACGACCTCAGCGACACCGATCCCCTGCTGAACGATCCTTTCTCCCCGCTGGCCTGGGGACCCGAGCGCAGTGTCCGCGCGTCCATCGTGGCCCGGCTGCTGCTGAGCGGGCCGGCCGCCAGGCCGGGCCGGGTCGCCGCGCTCAAGCTGCGCGGGGTCCTGATCACGGGCACTCTCAAACTTGCCGGCGGCAGCATCGCGCCGTACGTGGAGCTGCACGGCTGCCGCTTCGAGAGCGAGCTGCTGATGCCGGAGGCCCACTTCACCACCGTGCGGATGGTCGGCTGCGCCATCCCCCGGATCGAGGCTGCCCGGCTGCGCACCGAGGGCGACCTGCATCTGCCGCGCTGCCGCGTCGACCACGGCATCCGGCTCACCGACGCCCAGATCGGCACGGACCTGCTGATCAACCAGATCCATGTGCGACCCGACCGCCGCGGCCGGGCGATCACCGCGGACGGCATGTCGGTCGCCCAGGACCTGCAGGCCGAACTGATCGAGACGTACGGCGAGTTCAGTCTGCGCGGGGCGAAGGTCGGGGTCTCGCTCAGCCTGCGGGGCAGCCGGCTGCGGGCGGCGGCCGAGCGCCGCGCCTTGAACGCGCCGCAACTGAGCGTGGAGCGCACGCTCTACATGACGGGCGCGTGGGTGAGCGTGTCCACCGGCAACCAGGGCGCCACTCCCCCGTTCGGGACCGGCGCGTACGGCACCCCCGCGCGCGGCACCCGGCTGCAGCCCTTCGAGTGCCACGGCGGGGTCCGTCTCGACGACGGGCGGTTCGGCGACGCGGTCGACCTCCAGCGGGCCCGGTTCGTGCTGAGCCCGCGCGAGGAGCTGTCGCTGCGCCGGATCGCCACCCCGGAGCTGCGGTTCAACGCGGAGCGCCCCGAGGAGGGCCGGGTCGTGCTGAACGGCGCGAAGGTGGTGACGCTGATCGACCTGGCGGCGAGCTGGCCGGGGCCGGGTGGGCTGGCGATGGGCGGTTTCGTCTACGAGAACCTCGTCCCCTACGAGGAGTTCCCACTGTCCCGGCGGCTCGAGTGGGTCGCCTCCGCCACTCCGGAGTACTCGCCGGAGCCGTACGAGCGCCTCGCGACCGTGCTGCGCAACAGCGGCGAGGACGCGGACGCCCGCGAGGTGCTGCTGGCCAAGCAGCGCCGGCGCCGGGAGACACTGCCGCTGGCCGGAAAGCTGTGGGGCTATCTGCAGGACCTCACGGTGGCCTACGGCTACCGGCCGGGCCGGGCGGCCCTGTGGATGGCGGTCCTGTGGGCGGCCGGCACGATCGCCTTCGCCCAGATCGCTCCGCCAGCGATCAAACCCGGCGAGCATCCGGAGTGGAATCCGGCGCTGTACGCCCTTGATCTGCTCGTACCGGTGATCAATCTCGGCCAGGACGGGCACTGGCGGCTCCAGGGCGGATGGCAATGGGCGGCTGCGGTTCTGGTGCTGCTGGGCTGGATCCTCGCCACCACGGTGGCGGCGGGCGCGTCGCGGTTGCTGCGTCGCGGTTAGGACACTTTCTTTACCGTCTCTTGACTTCGGCCGGGACAACCATTCCGCCGCTACCAAAGCTTCACAGCTGCCCTCTGGCGCGGCGTTCACCTGCGCGTTTTCAATGGTCCGCACCATGTCATTGCTCCGCGCCCTGATCCGTACCGCGCGCATGATCCGTCATACGCCACGGCTCACCGACGGCCTCGTGCCCGACGAGGCGGTACTGCTCGACGCCCCCGACGAGCGGCTCGGTCCGGCCCTCGTGGCGGCCGCCGCCGGGGAGTACGACACCGCCGCGAAGCTCCTCGCGACCACACGGGAATCGGCCGAATGGGAGAACCGCGACCGTTACGTCAAACGACTCGCGGCCTTCGCCCAGAAGCGGGACGAATGGCTCACCGACTGGCTCAGGTCCTCGCCCCGCGACTCCGACGCGCTCGTCGTCAAGGCCGAACTCGCGGTCCGCAGAGCCTGGGAATCGCCGGCGCGGCCTGAACAGCTGCGCGAGATCAGGCCGTTGATCGACGCGGCGGCACAGAGCGAGCCCAACGACCCCGTGCCCTGGCGTATCGCGCTCGACCACGCACGCGGCACGCACGCCACGCACACGGCCTTCGAGTCGCTGTGGGAACAGGCGATCCGCCGCTCCTCGCACCACTACGGCTGCCATGCGGCGGCGCTGAAGTACCTGTCCGCGCAGTGGTACGGGTCGCACCGCGAGTGCTTCGACTTCGCGGAGCAGGCCGCGGCGGACGCGCTGCCCGGCTCGCTGGTACAGGCGCTGCCGGTACGGGCGGCGTTCGCCCAGCTGCTGGGCGGCGAGGCGAGGACGTCCGTGCAGGACGACAGGATCGACGCGGCGGCGGACCTCGCGGTCACGCTCTCCGCCGAATACGAGGCCGCCGACCCGTGGCCGGCCGAGGTGCGCAATCTGCTCGCGTACGTACTGGTCACGCGCGGGCGCTGGGAGGAGGCGCTGGCGCAGTTCCGTCTCATCGGCCCGTACGCGACGTCCTTTCCCTGGTCGTCGGTGACGGAGGACCCGCTGGGCCAGTTCCTCCATGCACGGGACGGCGTACGGATCGAGGTCGCCTCCGGGACGCCACTGCGTGGGCTGGGGCACCTCCCCGCGGCCGCCAGGCCGTAGGGGGAGGACGGGCGCGGTCGCGCGACCATTACTCTTGACCGCTGTGACCACCGCTCGCCTGCCCCTCTTCCCGCTGAACTCGGTGCTGTTCCCGGGCCTCGTGCTGCCCCTGAACGTCTTCGAGGAGCGTTATCGCGCCATGATGCGCGAGCTGTCGAAGGCGGGCGAGGAGGAGCCGCGGCGCTTCGCGGTGGTCGCCATCCGCGACGGACGCGAGGTCGCGCCCACCGCACCCGGCATGCCGGACCAGACCACACTCACGGAACGCGGTCCCGCGGCAGGCTTCGGTCAGGACCCCATCCAGGCCTTCCACCGGGTCGGCTGCATCGCCGACGCGGCGACCATCCGTGAACGCGGGGACGGCAGCTTCGAGGTGCTCGCCACCGGTACGACCCGGGTCAAGCTGCTGTCCGTCGACACCACGGGACCGTTCCTGACGGCCGAGCTCGAGGAAATCCCCGAGGAGCCGGGCGACGGCGCGGGCGCGCTCGCCGAAGGCGTATTGCGGGCCTTCCGCAGCTACCAGAAGCGGCTTGCGGGCGCGCGCGAGCGGTCGCTGTCGACGGGTGCGGAGCTCCCGGACGAACCGTCGGTCGTCTCGTACCTCGTCGCCGCGGCGGCAGTACTCGACACCCCCGCGAAGCAGCGGCTGCTCCAGGCGCCGGACACCGCGACGCGGCTGCGCGAGGAACTCACCCTGCTGCGCGCGGAGACGGCAGTCCTGCGGCATCTGCCGTCGCTGCCGGCGGTCGATCTGACGTGGCGGCCGACGAACCCCAACTGACGCGAGGAACCACTGCCTTGGCGAAGAAGACGAAGAAGCAGTCGAGCGGCACGCCCGCGACGGTGGCCCTCACCTCTGCGGGAACCCCGTTCACGCTGCACGCCTACGAGCACGACCCGTCGTCCGCCTCGTACGGCGAAGAGGCGGCCGAGGCACTCGGCGTCTCCCCCGACCGCGTCTTCAAGACCCTGGTCGCCGACGTCGACGGCGCCCTGACGGTGGCGGTCGTCCCCGTCGCGGGCCAGCTCGACCTCAAGGCCCTCGCCTCCGCCGTCGGCGGCAAGCGCGCGACGATGGCCGACCCGACGGCGGCGGAACGCACAACGGGCTACGTCCGCGGCGGCATCTCACCACTGGGGCAACGCAAGCGACTGCCCACGGTGCTGGACGCGTCGGCGTCGGCACACGAGACCATCTGCGTCTCGGCGGGTCGCCGCGGCCTGGAAGTCGAACTGACCCCCACGGACCTGACGACCCACACAGCGGCCCTCCTGGCACCCATCGCCCGCGCATAGCATCCCCGCCCCGCGAGTACCGCGCCCCACGCGGTGTCCTCAATCGCCGGACGGGCCGCATTCACCCGGCGCGTCGGCATCGGCACACGCGACCATCTAGGTCTCGGCGGGCCGCCGCGGCCCGGAAGTCGAACTGACCCCCGCGGACCCGACAACTCTGCCCGGGACACCGCGCCCCGCGCGGTGTCCCCAATCGCCGGACGGGCCGCATTCACCCGGCGCGGCGGATCGG
>NZ_JBEXRZ010000248.1:0-10341 GCF_040613325.1 Streptomyces sp. NPDC006283
ACCCGCTGGTCCGGGGGACGCACCAGACGGCGCCACCACCGGTCTGGCCGGTGGTGCCGCCTTCTGTCGGCCGGAGGAGTTCCGGCCGTTACGCCATCGCTTTCCCGTGCGGAGGTTGATGCCGACGGTGCTGGCCCGCCTCCGTGTAACTCACGCCTCGCTGCACGAGCCGGAAGCATTCCTCCCGCTCACGCGTCTGCTTTCCTGCGGCCCTGGGCCACCGTCCGGGTCTTGCGGATCTCGAACATCACACCCCTTGAACTGGGGTGCTGCGACGATCGCTAGAACCCAAGGACCGGGGCAGGGGGCCTCCATGTACGTGGTGATGCAGGAACTGAATTTCTGCATGGCTGCCTTCACATGGCTCGCCCCCATGACGAGGCGAGCCGTTTCTGACAGAAACCCGCGGCGTCTCCGGCCACTGATCCTTACTGGAACGCCTCGTCTTCTGCCGAGCGTCCGGTTTCTGCCAGAAATCGGCGGCAGACGCTTCGATGCCGCCAGATGCGCTTGACCGCAGGAAACAGCGACGCCTGCACGGGGTTCTCTGGCCTACCAACTCCACTCGGAGCCTCCGGCGCGCGAGGATCAGCTTTAGGAGGGGCGGCCCCGCTATCCCCACGGGCCAATGCGGTTCCGTACCAGAGGATCAGACCGCGGGTCGCAGTGTCGGCCTCCACCCACGGGGCCAGTCGCGCCGTGCACGCCGAGGCGGCGGCCCGGTCGGGCGGGTCGCCGGTGTGCCGGGCCCGCAGCCACAGAAGCCCGGCCCAGAACCCACCTGTCCAAGCGCTGCGCCCGGTGGTGATCCACCGCCCGCTGTCCGAATCGGCGAACAGTGGGAACTGGTAGCCGACATCGGCCGCGGTGACCGCGCCCCGGTCGAGCACGTCTGACAGTGCCCGCCCGGCACCATCCGGCCGCATCATGCCACAGTCACCGTGCTCTGCCGCCGCCCGTACGGCCCACATGAACGCGACGCTGCAGGCTGCCGCGAACTTCCCGGCGACCCGCAGCCAGGCGGACCCGTAGTGGCCCGCTTCAGCCAGGACGCCGAAGACCGGCGGTCCCAGGGCGAAACCGGCGAAGAACCCGGCCGAGACGAGCGCGGAGTCCTGCCCGGCTCGGCCAGGCGCTGCACGCTGCATGACCAGCACCATGGAGACAGCGTTGCCGGACACAGCGAACACACCCACCGCGACAGCCGCCGGCCATGCCTGCGGATGCACCGAGGGTGCACCCGCCAGCAGCAGCGCGGCACCGACCGCCCCTGCCGCCAGCCATCCCGGCAGCCACTCGGCGCGTCCCAGCCGGGCCGCCTTCGACCAGCCCACCCTCCCTGCGATCCCACCACGCCCAGCACCGCCACGAGAGCACCCGCCGCGGTGGGACTCATACCGAGCTCCTGAGCACCGAACAACGCGAGATAGGTATTGACCGACGCTATTCCACAGCCCAGCAGCAACGAGATGCCCGCCAGCCAGGCGATGTCCCCTCGGGGCGTCAACGACCAACGGGTTCCCGCCTTCTTCTCCGGCGGATCGGCAGGCAGCACCCGCACGGTCCACAGGGCCGCTGCCGCTGCGGCGCTCGCCGCCACCCATACCGCTCCACGCCAGCCGACCCCCGACGCCAATTCCGTCAGGGGTAGCCCGGCCGCGAACGCGCCGAGTTGTACGCCTGACTGCTTCATGCCGGTCACTGAGCCACGCCGGGCAGGCGGAACGACTGCCAGGATCGCCTTGTTGGTCGCCGGGTTGGCCAGCGCCTGGGGCAGACCGCCCAGGGCGACCGCCGCGAGAAGGAA
Organism: Streptomyces sp. NPDC006283; assembly: GCF_040613325.1. Taxonomy (NCBI): domain Bacteria; kingdom Bacillati; phylum Actinomycetota; class Actinomycetes; order Kitasatosporales; family Streptomycetaceae; genus Streptomyces; species Streptomyces sp. NPDC006283. Next base: position 1,808 of record NZ_JBEXRZ010000248.1, read on the forward strand.
GCCCGAACTGGGTGCCGCACCGATCAGTCCGAGCGCGGCGGCCGACACGAGCAACAGTGCGACGAGGGCACGCCTCGGGCCGATCCGGTCCACTATTCGACCGCCCGCAGGAGACAGCACCGCCGCCGTACCGAAACCGATCGTCGTCGTCAGGCCCAGCACCGGGGGTGAGATGCCCAGTTCGCCGACCAGTCGCGGCCCGAGCGCGCCGAGGAGGCAGAGCTGCAGCATCGAGAACGCCATGGCACAGGTGAGAAGCGACGTCAGATGACCGCGCGATCCTGTGGCCGACGCCGGCGGTGCCACCCGCTCTGTTGCCACCGATGCCTCCGTGTAACGCAGTTGGACGTGTGCCTGGGCTACGAGAGGAGTCGGCCGGACCGGTCCCAAAGTTCCCCACAGGCGTTGTGGCGTGCGCCACAGATGCCTGGTTGAGATGAGTACCGGAACCTCTCGTACCCCTCTATGGCGACCGCTAGGGGGATGCGAGGATGAGCCAGCCATGACTCCAGGTCGATGTTGTCGCGCTTTACGGTCCGCGGTCTTCGCGGCCGCCTGCGTGCTGCTCGCATCCGTCGGCCACATCTTCATGTCAGGAGTTGCCGTTCCCTGGTGGGCCATGGCCCTCGCATGCGCAACCACAGCGGCAATCGCCTGGAGCCTCGCCGACCGGGAACGCGGTGTCTTCTTCGTCACCTCGGCGGTCGTCGCCGCGCAGGCAGCCCTCCACTGCGTGTTCTCGCTGGCGCAGGCAGCGGTGCACCCCTCGGTGTCCGACAGCGCCTCCTTCGCCCGGCAATGGGCCCGGAACCTGCTGTGCCGGACGACCGGATCCGGCCGTCACCTGCACGAGCCGTCGCCGGGTACGACGACCACGGTCATGCCGGGTGCCAGCGAACACGCTCATCACACCACGCAGGTCGCCACGGACAGCATGACCTTGCCCATCGGTCACGACATGGGCGGCATGTCGCCGAGCGGGATGCTGGCCGCCCACGGGCTGGCCGCGCTGTTGTGCGGTGTCTGGCTCGCGTACGGGGAGCAGGCTGCGTTCCGTGTCCTGCGCGCCTTCACCGGCCGGCTCGTCGCGCCACTGCGCCTCGTGCTCAGCCTCCCCGCCCCGCCGCACCGGCCGCGCATCCGGGTTCGCCGTCTCCGCCGGGCGTGCGCACTGCGGCAGCTCCTGCTCGTTGACGCCATCACCTCACGGGGTCCGCCTTCCGAGATCGCTGTCATCTGACAGCCGGCTCCCCGACCGCGCGCGAATTCCACCGTGCGTCTCGGGCATCGGCCCCCGACCCGGGAGGCCGTACTGCTCACCGGCCCCGTTCTCAGGGTGCCGGATCTCGGATCCCCAGAAGGACATCAGGCGATGAACCCTGCCCTGCCTCCACGTCAAGCGATCATCGACGAGAAGCCGTCACGCCACACGCACGGCTCCGACGAACCTGTGACACGCCTGGCGCTCGCCGCCCGTGACGGAGACCCCGGCGCCGTCGACAGTTTCGTACGCGCACTGCATCGCGACGTCTGGCGCTATGTGGCCTATCTCAGCGCCGACCCTCAAGCGGCCGACGACCTCACCCAGGAAACCTTCCTGCGCGCACTTGGCAGCCTTCACCGGTTCGAAGGCCGCTCCTCTGCCCGCACGTGGCTGCTCTCCATCGCCCGGCGCACCGTGGTGGACAGCTTCCGGCACACCGCCGTCCGCCCCAAGGTGTCGGACAAGGACGACTGGCAGTTCGCCGCCGAACGGTCACAGCCCCGCGACCTGCCCGGGTTCGAGGACGGGATAGCTCTCGCCGAACTCCTGGCAGTGATTCCGGCCGAACGCCGCGAAGCCTTCCTGCTCACCCAGCTCTTGGGACTCCCCTACGCCGAAGCGGCCACGGCCATCAGCTGTCCCATCGGCACCGTCCGGTCGCGAGTCGCCCGCGCCCGGAGCTCACTGATCGAGCTGCTGAGGGAGGCCGAAGGTCCCACAGGACACAGCCGCACCGCGCGGCCGGACCCGAGCCGTCCATCCCTGCGGGAAGGGGCCCTCAGTACCGTGGTGGCCTGAGCACACAGGAAGGACCACCACGAGGAGGGGGCGGCTGCAGCTCTGCCGGGCTTCAGCCGCCCCTATGCCCCGTCTGCAAGCCGGTTCACGGGACCAGGCGTCCTCTTCCGGGCAGGTCACATGGCGAATATCCTCAATTCCGCGGCAAGTAAGTCGATGCCGCGGGATTGTGTGGGCTTTCCACCAGCTCCGCGTAGTCGAGGACGACGATCCGGTCGTTCTTGACGGCCAAGACGCCGACGGGCTTGAACAAAGGCTTTAGACGTGTTCGATGCACCGCCATGCCCGGCTGGGCGTTCGACTTCGCCTCACACTTCCAGGACGACTTCGGCGCGATCGGTGCCCCCCGCCCCGAGCGGGATGACGCACCACCTGTTCTGGCGAAAGTGACGGGTCCTCAGGGTTGGCCCCGGAGCCAGCTGCTTTGCTTCCCGGGGCTGCCCTGAGACGGGCCGTCGAGTCACGCCTCTGGGCAGCCGGCCGGGCTTGGCGGTTTCCTCAGCTCGTGCGCCACCCCGGATCAAGTCAGCAGGTCAACTCTCCACCACCTCAGACGAAGGGATGTCAGCGCACCGCAGGCCCTGAGAACGCCCTGTGAGCAGCGGTGTTGCCTGCCCTCGCCGATGGAGGACTCGCTGGCCTGGCAGGCCACCCGGCTCCTCGCACCGGCCCCGGAACATGAGGGCGGCGGGGGGCGACGGCTGCTGATGACACCGCGGCCGCAACGGATCGACCGGGACAAGGTGCTGGGCAAGCTGAACGAAGACGCCGGACTGGTACGCGTGCAGCTGCTGGTGCTCTGCCAGTCCGACACGGTCGGCCCGGCCGAGCGACGGCTGCGCCACATCGAAGCCGCGCTCGACATCTTCGCGGCACGCACGCGTCTATCCTCCCTGGGAGCGTCCCTCGGGCAGCTGCGGTTCGGTCCCGACCGGTGGCCCTGGCGCGCTCGGTTCGAGCACCAATGGCTCACCGGCTTCATGCGCCCGGCCGCGATTCGTGGGCACGGATCGACGAGATCGCCGGCCTCCTCAAGCCGCCGACCAAACACGCCCGTCTGCCCCTGCTGGCCAGCGGCATCCTCACCTACGTGCCTGGCAAGCCCCTAGTGCTGCAGGGCTGGTACCGGGGGCCGGACGGCCAGGAGCGCCTCGCCGCGACACGCGAGGACGACACCCTTTTCGAAGTCCAGGTCGGCAAGGCCGGGTGGGGCAAAGGCACCGTTTCTCGAGGTCGGAGCCGCGTGAGTCGACGCTTGCGTATCTGTGGGGGTTGATATCTCCGTTGGAGCGGAAGAACGGCTGGACGCTGGCGGAGGAGGCCGGTCATGCGGGTCCCGACCGACTCCACCGGCTGCTGAACCGGATCGACTGGGACGCGGATGAGGTCCTGGACGATGTGCGGGGCTATGTGGTCGAGCACCTCGACGATCCGGAGGCGGTGTTGATCGTCGAGGAAACGGGTTCCTGAAGAGGGGCGTGCGGTCAGCCGGTGTCCAGCGGCAGTATCCCGGAACCGCGGGCCGCACGCAGAACTACCAGGTCGGAGTCTTCCGGGCCTATGCCGCCGGCCGCGGCCGCACACTGATCGACCGCCGCTTGTATCTGCCACGTCGTGGACGGATGACCGCGACCGGTGCGGCCTGGCCGGCATCGACGTGGTCGGCTTTGAGACGAAGGTGGTGATGGCCAAGGCCATGGTCCGCCGGGCGGTCACGGACAAGATCCCGTTCCGATGGGTGACCGCGGACGCCGCCTATGGCTTCTCCAAGGGCTGGCGATCCGAGCTCGAGCAGGCCGATCTCTTCCACGTCATGGCCACACCCGGCACGACACCGTCGTCACCCGCTGGGCCATCGACCACCCGTCCACGACCTGTTCCACGGGCTGCCAAGGCAGAAGTGGAAGCACCGGTCCTGCGGGAACCGGCTGGCACCAACACATGACCCTGGCCATGGCCGCCAACGCCTGCCTCACCGTCCTGCGGGCCCGCGAGCTCGATACAGAGAAAGCAGAAACGGATCCTCCCAGCTCATCCCCCTCAGCCTCCCCGAACTCCGGCGCCTGATCCACCGCCTCACTCGCCGCCGCCCAGCACCCATCGACCACATCCTGCACTGGTCACACTGACGCAGACGACAACACCAAGCCCGCATCAGTCACTACAAACGACGCGGCCACACACCACCAGAATCTGCCCAACCGTCACAACAAACACCGTTGCAGTACTACGACCGTGTCCTATGTGGTGAGGCGGTCGTGGGCTTGTCATGGGGCGGGGTACGTGGAGTTGGATTGTTCCGGACAGGCTGTGGGAGATCGCGAAGTCGCTGATCCCGCCGTCGAAGGTGCGGTCGCAGGGCGCGCGGGACAGGACACGCCTGATGAGAGGCTGTTCGCCGCGATCTTCTATGTGCTGGTCAGCGGCTGTGCTTGGCGGGCTCTGCTGCCGTGCTTCGGCATCTCGAAGTCCACCGCGCATCGTCGGTTCGTGATCTGGTCCAGGGTCGGCGTCTGGGGCCGGTTGCACGGGGCGGTCCTGCACCGGATCGACGAGTGCGGCCTGCTCGATCTGTCCCGAACGGTTCTCAACTCGGCACACGTTCGGGCCAAAAAAGTGCCCCTATGGCCTTCGTCAAGCCGCGGTAGGGGTCGGCGGTTCGTAGAAGGTGCCGTCTCGGAGCATGGCGAAGAGCACGTCGATGCGTCGGCGGGCGAGAGCGATCAGCGCTGCGACATGGTGTTTCCCCTCGCGGCGTTTCCTGTCGTAGTAGACACCTCACGGTGTCAAGTCATCATGCGGCAACGGCAAGTGGGGTGGGGAAGGCGGTTTGCTCGTCGAACAGCTTGCGATGCTGTAGGCAGTGGTAGAGCTGGCCGATCATGCGGTTGAAGAGGTTGCGCTGTGCGGCGGCGTGTCAGTCGCCCTGCTCGCGTCGTCGCCGGTAATGGTCGTTGGCTCCGCCGGATGCTCTGAGTGAGGCGAAGGACCACAGGTATCCGGCATGGTTGAGTCGGTCGTTCTTGACCCAGCGCCGGGTGATGGACGATCTCTTGCCGGAGGCCCTGGTGATGGGCGAGGAGCCGGCGTATGCCTTGAGGCCGCGGGCGTCGGCGAAGCGGGTGTGGTCGTCCCCGATCTCAGCCAGGATCCGGGCGCCGAGTTGGATGCCGAGCCCGGGGAAGCTCAGCAGGATCTCAGCGTCCGGATGCTGAGGGAAAGCCTCTTCCACCGCCTCGGCCAGCTGGTCGGCGGCGATGCAGGCAGCTTCCAGCTGGATCAGCAGGGCGAGCGTCTGCTTGCCGAGTGCGTCTTCGATGAGCGGAGCCTGGTGGACCCAGTCGGCGCGGAGGACGTCGTGCAGCCGGTCGGCCTCCGCCTCGATGGAGCGCTTGCGGCCGGCCCGTTTGAGGGCGGCCTGGAGCTGGGTGCGCGACAAGCGCGCCGCCCGCGACGGAGTCGGTGCGGTCTTGAGGAGTTCGCGGGCCTCGGGGCGGCATAGGCCGTTTGTCCAGGTGGCGAAGGCCTCCAAGGCAGCCGGGTAGTACTCGCGCAGCAGGGAGCGGAGCTGGTTGGCGATCTGCTGGCGGTTCCAGGTCGCGTCCTGCTGGGCTCGAGCCAGAACGGCGATCGCCCGGCCAAGATCTGAGTCCTCGGGCAGCGGTCGATGAGCGTGCATGTCAGTGCGCAGGATGTTCGCCAGCACGAAGGCGTCGCCGGGGTCGGACTTCTTACGCGAGACCGAGTGGCGATCGCGATAGCGGGCGGCGGCCATCGGGTTGATTGCGAACACCTTCCGTTGCCCGGTCCGTAACACGGCGACCAGGAGGCCGCGGGAGGTCTCGATCGCGACCGGAATCGGGTTCTCCTCCGTGTCGCCGTACTCGGCGAGCAGGTCCAGCAAGGTCTTATAGCCGGCGGCGTCGTCGGTGATCCGCCGCTTGGCCAGTAGCTCGCCGGTGTCGTTGACGATGGCAATGTCGTGGTGGGGTCGGCGCGGAGCGCGGTACTAGGATTCCTCCCAGCCCGTTTCTCCACGCCGCCCTCCCGAACCGGACGTGCGAGTTGGCCCCGCATCCAGCTCTCCACAAGCCCCGTTGAGCAGTTGTTCTCCTCAGTTCGTGCTGGGCCATGGCGACGGAATGGTCGTCCCTCTGGGCCGGTATCGCGTGGTGACTACCGAGCCGGGATTGAACAGGACGACATCCCCGTCATGGGGCCACCATCCACCGTCACAGAACCGGCGGCGGAGTTCCTTCCACCCCGTGCCGGGGTGTTTGCGTCGAAGCCATCCGAACACCTGGCGCCAGACGATCATGCGCAGGTACTGGAAGGCCCGGGCAGACACCCCGGGGCGGAAGTAGGCGGTCCAGCCCCGCAGCACCTGGTTGAGCTTGTGCAGCAGGACTGCCAGCGGCAGGCTGACGTTCATCCGGCAGAGCGCCTTCGTCTTTGCCTTGATGGACCGAAGTGCCTTCTTGGCCGGGTAGTTGTAGACGTACTGCCGGTCGGTTCCCCGCTTCTGGTGGCGCTGGATGCGCCAGCCGAGAAAGTCGAGGCCCTCGTCGATGTGCGTGATCAATGTCTTCTCCTCCGACAGCCGCAGGCCGACGGTGGAGAGGACCTCTGCCACTTCGGGAAGCAGTGCTTCCGCGTGAGCTCGTGTCCCGAGACCAGAATGACGAAGTCGTCCGCGTACCGGATCAACCGGTAGTTGGCCAACCCCTTCTGGCGCCGGGTGAACCGTCGCTTCGGGCTGGTCTGTGGTCCGCCCTCGATCTTGGTGAAGTGCTCGTCCAGGACCGAGAGGGCCACGTTGGCCAGCAGCGGCGAGAGGATCCCGCCTTGCGGGGTGCCGGTGACGGTCTCCTTGGAGGTGCCAACCTCGGTGAGGATGCCCGCCTTCAAGAACGCCTTCACCAGCGTGAGCATGCGCTTGTCCCCGATCCGTGCCCGCACCCGGTCCATCAGGGCCGAATGCGAGATCTCGTCGAAGCAGGCCGTGATGTCGCCTTCCAGCACCCACTCGTAAGTCTTGGATGCCAAGAAGCGGGTCTCGGCCATTGCGTCGTGCGCCCGCCGGTTGGGGCGGAAGCCGTACGAGCACGGCGCGAAGTCCGCCTCGAAGATCGGCTCCAGCACCAGCTTCAAGGACGCCTGGACCACCCGGTCGGCCACGGTCGGAATCCCAAGGCGTCGCCGCTTGCGCGACCCCGGCTTGGGGATCATCCGTTCCCTGACCGGTACCGGGCGAAAGCTGCGGGACTTCAACTGCTCCCGCAACTCGGAGAGGAACTGTGCCTCACCAATCCGTTCCCGGACGAAGGTGACGGTCATGCCGTCCACCCCGGCCGAGCGCGCGCCCTTGTTCCCCGCGACCCGCTCCCAGGCCATGGCCAGGAAGGCGGGTTCATAGACGAGGTTGTACAGATCGTCAAACCGACGATGAGGATCGTCGTTCGCCCAATGGTGCAGCTTGGTCTGGATCTCCAGTACCCGCCGCTCGGCCCGGAACGAGCCGGACGGCAGATCACTCGTATTCACCAGCGTCCTCCTGGTCTTCCAGCACTTCCACTACTGACTTGCTGGCCCCCTTCGCCATGCGGCCGGCTTTCCCGGCCTCGGACTACTACGGGGCCTCCGCCCCGCCCGGCGCCATCAGCCGACGACGTGCCTGTCCTTCCGCCGCGCTGGCTGCACGGGGTGAGGACGACACCGGACGGTTCCCACGTTCATCTGAGAGCCGATCGACGGGTGAGGCGTCCAGCTCTACCCCTGCGGCATCGCCACGGCTACGCCGCAGACATTCACCGTGGCCTCCTGGCCGTTGATCACATGGCGACGAGGAGTTACCCGCTTTCGAACAAGGAGCAGGTACGTACCGCGACCAGCCCATATCCGCCAGATTTGAGCTGGTGGGCCGTTAAGGGGCGTCGGACACTGGTTTCTCTCGTACACCTTCCCGTCTCGCTGACCGGACCCGCACCATCTGGCAGTGCTGGCACGTCCCGGCGTTGTCAGGGCTGCTCCCACCCTCCCCGGCGTCTCCCGGATCAGGCTGCCCTCAGCTTCACCCGGCCGCTGCGACGGCCAGGAGTCGAAGGTCTCTCACCTCCGCTCGACTTCAGACGCCTCGTGGCGCACGGTTCGTTCCGCCCAGTCGATTCCGCAGTAGATCAAGGTTGTCCCTCCCAGCGTGCTGGTGTTTGCGCTGGTCACGAGCGCATGCGGGCCACGCGAGCGACCTAATCCAAGGCCTCGACCACCGAACGGTCGGGCCGCCACCTCACTAGCCCGTACCCTTCAAGCAGGCTCGATCGGGCATGAGCGGCAACCCCGGGACACTGGTGTAGCTGCTCGCCCTCGCTGCTAATTAAGAGCTGCGATCAGGATCGCTACAGTACGGGCGTGCAGGCGGGCACCCGGTCGGGCTGTAAACTCCGCGTCCAGTCAGGAAGGTTGGATGCGACTC